>SFUB01000113.1 GCA_004561785.1 bacterium
AGCTCAATATGGCCCATGCGCTCGCGACGCCACTCTTTGGAAATGACTTCCACGCCGCATTTTTCGCAAGTGATGCCTTGGTAACGGATCTTTTTGTATTTTCCGCAATGGCATTCGTAGTCCTTGATCGGCCCGAAAATCTTCTCGCAGAACAAACCCGTGGCTTCGGGTTTTTGGGTGCGGTAGTTGATGGTTTCGGCTTTGAGGACTTCGCCTTTGGACCAAGAACGGATGGTGTCCGGGGAAGCGAGGCCGACTTGGATGGCGGCAAGGTCGTTGATGTCGAAGAAATGATCATCGCGACGGTGGGGTTCGTTTTGGAAAGCAAAGGCATCCCCTTCGCTGTGGGTCGGGGTAGCCGCGAAAGTAAATTTTTCAGGCATTGCTGGAACTCCTTTCTTAATCCGTCACCTTTTCGGAGAAGGCTTGCAATCCTTCTTCGGCGACTTGTTCTTGCAAAATGGCTAAGTCACCCGGATCGGAGCGGGTGCTCAAATCCTTATGGATGGCGCTGCTGGTCCGGCGTTCCTCCAAGAGGGACATGCGGGCGAGCTCATCGGTGTCGATGACGCGGCCTTCGTGGTCATAGAGCTTGACGTCCAAGCAGAGGCCTTTGAGTTCTTTGGTGAAGACCTTGAACGCTTCGGGCATGCCGGGGCGCGGGATGGATTGGCCCTTGATGATCGCTTCGTAAGCTTTGACGCGGCCGACGCGATCGTCAGATTTGATGGTCATCATTTCTTGGAGCGTGTGGGCGGCGCCGTAGGCTTCGAGGGCCCAGACTTCCATTTCGCCGAAACGCTGACCGCCGTTTTGGGCTTTTCCGCCGAGCGGCTGTTGGGTGACGAGGGCATAGGTTCCCGTCGCACGAGCGTGGAGTTTGTCGTCGACCATGTGCACGAGTTTGATCATGTACTGGACGCCGACGGAGATACGTTCGTCGAACGGTTCTCCCGTACGGCCGTCGTAAAGGACGGTTTTGCCATCTTGGGAGATGTGTGCCTTCTTCATGATATCGAAGACTTCTTCGTTGGAGACGCCGTCAAACGCCGGAGTCGCAACGCGCATTTGGAGCTTACGGCAAGCAAGGCCAAGGTGCACTTCGAAGATCTGGCCGATATTCATACGGGAAGGAACGCCCATCGGGGAAAGCAAGATGTCGATGGGGGTGCCGTCCGCGAGGAATGGCATATCCTCGACCGGGAGGATTTTGGAGATGACGCCTTTGTTTCCGTGGCGTCCGCTCATCTTGTCGCCTTCCGAGATCTTGCGCTTTTGGACAACATAGACGCGAACCACTTCGGTGACGCCGGCGGGAAGCGGGTCTTTGTTCTTGCGGGAGAAGACTTTGACCGCGTGAACGATACCGGCTCCTCCGTGAGGAACGCGGAGGGAGGAATCCTTCTTCTCTCTGGCTTTCTCGCTGAAGATCGCCGCGAGGAGTTTTTCTTCCGGGGTTTGTTCTTCCTGGCTCTTGGGCGAAGCTTTTCCGACCAAGATGTCACCTTCTTTGACTTCGGCGCCCGGGATGATGATTCCGCGTTCATCGAGGAAGGCTTTGTATTCTTCTCCGACGTTCGGGATGTCGCGGGTGATTTCGTCGGCGTCGCCTTTGTTATCGCGGCACTCGACTTCGTATTTCTCGATGTGGATGGAGGTGAAGGTGTCTTCTTTGACCATCCGTTCGGACATGATGATGGCGTCTTCGTAGTTGTAGCCGTTCCAAGTCATGTAAGCGACGAGGATGTTTTGGCCGAGGGCGAGTTCGCCGTTGCGCATCGCGGGGCCGTCGGCGATGACGGAATCATCGGGGACGGTTTCCCCAACCGAAACGATCGGGGTTTGGTTGATGCAGGTTCCGCCGTTGGAGCGGTCGAATTTTTGCAAGTGGTATGCGTGACCCTTGACCGAGACGGAATTCTCGGTGAGGTCGTAGACGATGCCTTCTTCTTCCGCTTGGCAAGCCAGGCCATTTTCCAAGACAAGGACATCGCCTTGTTGGACGTGGAGGCCGACTTTCGCTTTCTTGGCGCCGACCAATTCGGCAGCCCCTTTGCGGAGCGGAGAATAAACGATCTCTTGGAGACCATCGTCCACGATGATGCGGTTCTTTTCGTTGGCGACAACGATCCCGCCGCGACGAGCCAAGGCGCAGGCACCGTCTTGTCCGATCATGATTTGACCTTCTTTGACGATATCGCCTTTCTTCACCTTCGCGGCGAAGACCAAATCCGAGGCGGACTTTTTCAGATCGACGTAGGTGCGATCGGAGGTTCCGTCATCCAAAATGATGTTGGCGGAGTCGCGGTAAAGAACGATTCCTCCCTTCGGAGCCACTACCGCAAGACCGGAGTCTTTCGCAATTTTGACTTCCATACCGGTTCCGACGTAGGGAATCGAAGGACGGAGAAGGGGGAGGGCTTGACGTTGCATGTTCGCACCCATCAATGCACGGT
>SFUB01000114.1 GCA_004561785.1 bacterium
ATGACTTACGATAACGTCGCGAGCTACCTAAACACCGCTAACCTCGAGGTCACCGCCAAGGTCATCAAAGGCGAGCAGACGGTCCAATCCTTCCATTTCCAGGAGCAGACCGATGAGAGGGCCGTCTTGTACGTGATCCTCAATTCCGCGGCCGAAACCGGAGAATTCGCCTTGGAGATCGCCATGAAGGACACTTCCGCCAACATCGTCTATGGCGCGAACGTTTATTTCCTAAACGGCAAAATGGCCGCCCCGGTGACCCTCTCCGGCGATGGCTCCGTCCTCGCGGGAGAGGCCCTTACCCTCACCGCAACAAAAGGATACTTCCTAGAAGGAGACGCCTCCTACGCCTTCTCTAGCGATAACGAAGAGGTCGCGTCCGTGACCTCCTCTGGAAACGTCGCGACCGTTCGAGGAATCAAGGCCGGTACCGCCAACATCAAGGTCACGATGACCTTGGGCGATAAGTCCTATACCGCGACCAAGAAGATCTCCGTCACCTCCGAAGCGGTGGAAGCCACCGTCCTCCATCCGACCTCCGGCAAGATCGAAGGCGCTCAATTCTGGCTCTACGGGGTCGATAATTCCGCGCTCAAAGTGACCGGCGAGACCATGGGTCAGATGCAAGCCAAAGTCAGCATCGAGATCACCTATAACGGCGAAGGCGATGCCCCGGCCGATTTCGCCACCTGGCTCGGCAAAGACAAGATTCAAGCCAAGAGCATGGACTATCAGGCAATCAATGCTTCCACCTTGACTCTTTATGCCCCGCTCACTGTTGGGCTGAATTCAACGTGGGACATCACCTGGAACATCCACATCGAACTCCAGAACGCCGAAGGGCTGCCCTTCGAGCTCGATTGCCGCTTCGTGAAGACCGCCTTCGTTGACGGCGCCGCGAAGTAAGAGCTTAAGCCCCTGGGAAAGACGCAAACCCTGGGGCTTTTCTCGTGCTCTCTAGGATATAATGGACCCATGGACAGGAAGCTTTTGACGGCAGAGAAAGAAGAAGCCATTCAAAAGGAGAAAAAGAAATCCTATTTCGCCTATGGGGCGATGGGCTTCCTTTTCGCTTTGTCCCTCTTTTTGCTTTTTTTCTTCCAAAACCGGCAGAACTCCTATTGGATCCTCTCTCTTGTCTGCGTCTTCGATTCCTTGCTTCTGCTCATCGCTCTTTATCTATTCACGACCCTCACCCGCGAACTCAACGCCAAAACCCGGCTTTATGCCTCCTATAAACGCAGGAAGCCGCAATCGGGCTCCTTCACCTTCCTCGGCAAAGAAGAAGACACGACGACTCTCGATTCCCTTTCTTGCTATGGCTACGCCTTCGCCGACGAGAAGGGCCGCAAGATCGTTCTCTACGCCTTGGAGGAGGAATCCTTGCCCCTTTCTTTAGGGCACGCCTATTCCCTTTCCTATTTCGGCTCGTTCCTTTCGGAGGTCAAAGGGTCATGAAAGGGCTCTTCTCCAAGAAGAAGCTTTGGAACTTCTTCTTGTCCTATAGCTGGATCTGGGCCCTCAGTAGCCTCGTCCTTTGCTTTGGGCTCGCCTATTCGGTCCACGCGATCAACGATTTCAAGGACTTCGAGACCTTCACCTATTTCTTCGAGACCTATGAGGATAAAGGAGAAGAGTGGGGGCAGCTCACCCAAAAGGCTTGCCCTGAGATCCTCAAGGTGGATGTCTACGATGTCTCGCCCAGCGAAATCGGAAAGACCGAGCGTTTCGCGGCCTTCGGAAGCTATGCGGATTGCTTGATCTTGCTTGAAAGCGATCTATCCGAGATGAGGGAAGTCATCCAAAGCGAGCTCCATCCCTACTCCGAAGAAGAGCAATCCATTTTCCAAACCGCGGTCCCTTTGGAAGCTTATTCCTGCTACGGCAAGACCTTCGCCTTCAAAGTCCACGACGGGAGCGATCCTTCTTACAACGCGAACTACCGCTTCGAGGAATTCTTCGACTTCGGAAGCAAGGAGGAGAGTTTTTATCTTTGCTCCTCTTCCTCCTCCGTCCATTTCGGGGAAAAAACCGATTACGGATGCCGCATCCTTTCCGCAATTCTGCAGGAGATGAGCCGATGAGCGAGGACCTTTCTCTTCCATCCAGCCGCCTAGAGGCCCTCAAGCTGCAGCTGAAGGAGCATTTCTCCCGCTTCATTCTGCTCTCCTTGCTTTCTTTTCTTTTCGCCCTCCCTTTCTTCGCCTATTTCTTTTTCTTCAGCTTCTTCTTAAAGCCTCAAAGCCCCTTTTCTTTGCCTTATGTCCTTTCCTATTTGGCTTTGGTCCCCCTGTTCATGATCCTATCCTTAGGGCAGGGGGGACTATTCCATTGCGCAAGGCGCATGGCGTTTTTGGAGGGCATGGAGCTCCCGGAGGAATTCTTCCTCGGGGTCAAAAGGAATGCCAAAGAGGCCCTGTTCTTTGGCTTTTTCTTCAGCTTGAATTACGTTT
>SFUB01000115.1 GCA_004561785.1 bacterium
GTTTCCATGACAAAACTGGCAGAGAGGCTATCCAGGGCCCCGGTTGGCTCGTCGGCGAAGAGGATCTTCGGATCGGCAATCAAGGCTCTGGCCAAGGCGACGCGTTGCTTCTCTCCTCCCGAAAGCACATCCACGGCCTCCTTCGATTTGGTTTCTAATCCGAATCGGGCGAGAAGCTCTTTCGCCCGCCTCTTCGCCTTGCGAATCGATACCCCCGTTAGCAAAAGGGGCAACGCGACGTTTTCTAAGACGTTATGTCCGCTTAAGAGTTCGTAATGCTGAAACAAAAAGGCAACCATCTTCCCGTGGAAGTGCCTCCGCTGCTTCGAAGAAAACTTGGCGATGTCTTTGCCAAAGAAACACACCTTCCCTTCCGTCGGGGTTTCGAGTCCCGCGAGCAAATGCATCAAGGTGCTTTTCCCGCTGCCGCTCGCCCCGAGGATGGCGAAGAGTCCTGTTTTGGGAAACGCGAAATTCACGTGGCGGAACAAAAACCTCTCCCCTTGGTATCGAATCCCCAAATTCCTCGCTTCCAGCAAATAATCCACGAAATGCCCTCCTACTATATATGGGAAATCGGAGGGAAAATCGGGGAATTTCCCTTTAGGGGAAAGAAAAAGCGCCGAATCCATCGGAAGAATTTTTTTCAAATTTCCCGCAACGAAATATCGGCGCTGCAACAATTGGCTACTTGACGAGGGGTCCTTCGTGGGAGGCGATGACTTTTTTGATTCTCGAATTGAACCTGTCGCGGTCCATCATGATGACGTTCCCGCAGGCGAGGCAGACGATCTTGACGTCCGCTCCCAAGCGAATGATTTGGAATCTTTTGTTTCTCGAAGCGCAGGGATGGGGTTTCTTCATCTCCACTTCGTCGAACAAGGCGTATTCGATTACCACGGGGTGTCCTCCATCTTTTTGGCCGCGGGGACCTTCGGAAGGCCCGGCATCGTCATGATTTCCCCCGTCAAAGGAATCACGAAGCGCGCCCCGGCGGAGAGATTCACTTCCCGGATGTGGATGGTGTGGCCTTTCGGCGCGCCCAAGACTTTGGGATCGTCGGTCAGCGATTGGGGCGTTTTGGCCATGCAGACGTAGGCGTAGGCGAATCCCATCGCCTCGTATTCCTCGATCTGCTTCAAGGCTTTGGGTTCGTATTCCACGTCTTTCGCCCCGTAGATCGTTTTGCAGATGATTTCGATCTTCTCCTTAATCGGGGCGTTCAAATCGTAAATCGGGTGGTAATGGGTTTCTTCTTCTTGGAGCAAGGCTTGCACTTTTTTCGCCAAATCGATGGCTCCATCCCCTCCTTTTTCGAATCCGTCGAGGAAGGAATAACGATACCCTTTCTCTTCGCACCACTTCTCCAAGAAGGCGATTTCTTCGGGGGAATCGGAAGCGAAATGGTTGATGGCGACGATGCTTGGGACGCCGAAAGCGGCGATGTTTTGCAAGTGGGCTTCCAGGTTGCAAACCCCGCGCTTTAGAGCGTCGACGTTTGGGGTTTTGAGGTCTTCGAAGGCCTGCCCTCCATGCATCTTGAGGGCGCGGATGGTGGCGACCATCACCACCGCATCGGGGGTCAAACCGCCCACGCGGCATTTGATGTCGAGGAATTTCTCGGCCCCGAGATCCGCCCCGAAACCGGCCTCGGTTACGGTGATGGGGGCGAGGCGGAGGGCTAAGGAAGTGGCGATGATGGAATTGCATCCATGGGCGATGTTGGCGAAGGGACCCCCATGAATCAAACAGGGGTTTCCTTCCAAAGTTTGGACAAGGTTCGGAAGCAGGGCTTGACGCATCAATTTCATGATCGCATGGGAAATCCGGAGGTCTTTGACCGTGACGGGCTTCCCTTCGAAGGTATAGGCGACGATGATGCTTTGGACGCGAGCTAAGAAATCCTCTTCGTCTTTGGCGAGGCACAAAATGGCCATCATTTCGCTGGCGACGGTGATGATAAATCCATCTTCGCGCGGAACGCCGTTGATTTTCCCGCCCAGACCGATCACGATCTCCCGCAGGGCGCGGTCGTTCATATCCATGCATCTCTTGATCAGAATGCGGCGCTGGTCGATCCCCAGCGCATTTCCCTGATGCATGTGGTTATCCAGCATGGCGCACAACAGATTGTTCGCCGACGTAATGGCATGCATGTCCCCGGTAAAATGCAGATTGATGTCCTCCATGGGCAGAACCTGGGCATAGCCGCCGCCGGCCGCGCCGCCTTTTACGCCGAATACCGGCCCCAGCGAGGGTTCCCGCAGGGCAATAACCGCCTTTTTCCCGATTTTGGCCATAGCCTCTCCCAAACCGGCGGTTGTGGTCGTCTTTCCCTCACCGGCCGGGGTGGGGTTGATCGCCGTCACGAGG
>SFUB01000032.1 GCA_004561785.1 bacterium
TGGAACCGTCCTCAAGACGAGATCGATCACCTCATGGATTACCTTGAGGAATTCTTTAACAAAGAAATCGACTATCTTGATTCCATCGGAACTCAGATTCGTATCTCTGGAGATCTCTCATTGATTCGCAAGAAGACCCGCCTGGTTTGTGAAAACGCGGTTGAGAGGACAAAACATAATTCCTCTTGGGTGATCAACGTATGCCTAAATTATGGAGGGCGCGACGACATCGTCAGGGCGGCGAAACGGATTGCCGAAGATTATAAGCAAGGAGTGATTTCGGATATCTCCGCCGTCGATGAGGGCCTTTTCTCCCGCTATCTTTATACTGCCGGTTTGCCGGATGTGGATCTCATGATTCGAACCTCTGGTGAGCAAAGGCTTTCCAACTTCCTGCTTTACCAAAACGCCTATGCCGAATTTGTCTTTACTCCTGTCAAATGGCCCGATTTCCATCGGGCGGATTTGATTGATTGCCTTAAGGAGTTCCAAGAGCGGAACCGGAGATATGGAGGTTTGAAAAATGAATGATCACGATTTGAACCCGGAAACGAAAAACCCGGAAAAAGAAGAAGCCCTCCCCGAAACGCTCAAGGTCGGCAATCTAGAAATCAACAAGATCTCCGAGAAAAGCAAGAAGTCCATCGCCAGTCGCGTTCTCATCGGATTGACTCTCGCGGCGATCGCAATCCCTTGCTTGATCTACGGTTCTTGGGCTTGGCTTGCTTTGGTTATGGTGGTCGCCGGCTTCACCGGTTACGAGATCATCCGCGCCCCCCAGAAAAAAGCGCAGTGGTATACCTATGCCCTAGTTTATCTATTCCTGTTTTTGACCGTTTATTGGGGCCTTATTCGCAAGTATACCGATGGTTTGGTCTCCCAGTGGAGTCAATGGGGCGAGATCCGCGATTTCTCCTTTAACCTCGAAAACGTTTATGACGTGAGCGGATATGGAGCCAGTTCCTTTTCCCTCTCAGTCTCACCGATTGTCTTAGGCCTCATGCTGATCGGCTTCTTTTGGCTTTCCATCGCTCAGGAAACCTTCTCCTTCACGGATATCTGTTACTACTTCACAATGGTTTTGATGGTTGGACTTGGCCTCCAAGCTGCCTTGTATCTTCGTCTCTGCCCCTTTGTGGCAAACCCTGCTTTGCTTGCCTATCCCACGGGAAGCTATGAATACCGGTTCGGCCAAAGCACGGAGCTCGTCATCTTCGCTTTGCTTGGCGCTTTGCTGAACGACACCTTCGCTTATTTCGGCGGAATGTTCTTCGGACGTCACCACATGAATCCCCGCGTGTCCCCAAAAAAGACATGGGAAGGCTTCTTCATCGGCTGGATCGGAACTTCGCTCGTGCTCTGCGCGTATTGTTTCGTCCTCTCCTATTTCAAATTGGATGTTCTTCCCGGCGTCTTCGATTTCGACCATTGGTACCTGGTTCTCGCCGCTTCCCTGCTAATTCCCCTCATCGGCGACTTGGGCGATCTCTCTTTCTCATTGATCAAGCGTCATTTCGTCTTCAAAGATTACAGCCGCGTTTTGGGCCCCCATGGCGGTTTCTTGGACCGGATCGATAGTTGTTTGTTCACGGTTTTGGGCGTTTCGGTCGTGGTGATGACCGTTCTTTATTGGAGCGTCCCCGCTGGAAGCGCGGGCACTGCTTCCCTGTTCTCGTTAGGCGGAATTCTATGAGAGAGGTTCTTTTGCTTGGGGCGAGCGGTTCTATCGGAACCCAAACCCTCGATGTGCTGGAAAAGGATAAAGACTTATTCCGTCTCATCGGGATCTCGGCGGGACATCAGGTTCAAAAAATCGAGGGGATCCTGAAACGGTTCCCTTCCGTCTCTTTCGTCTACGTCCAAGAGGAGAGCGATCGCGTTGCCCTTTCATCCCGTTTCCCGGAAGTCAAATGGTATTCAGGACAAGAAGGCCTCCAACAGATTATCCTCGATTGTCCGGCGATGATGGTCGTGAACGCGTTGGTTGGCTTTGCGGGCCTAGTCCCTTCTCTTACTGCGCTTCGCGAGAACAGGATCCTCTGCCTCGCCAACAAAGAATCTCTTGTGGTGGGCGGCGAGCTGATCCGCGGTTTGCTTGCCAAAGGAAAGGGGAAGATCTATCCGATTGATTCCGAGCACGTGGCCATTGCGAAGCTGCTATCTTGCGAAAAAAGAGAGGACGTGGATAAGATTCTGATCACGGCCTCAGGCGGATCCTTCCGCAGCAAGAGCCGCCAGGAGCTTGTTAACGTGACTCCGGAGATGGCTTTGAACCACCCCACTTGGAAAATGGGGGCCAAGATCACGATCGATTCTGCTACGATGATGAACAAAGGGTTTGAAGTTTTGGAGGCCAAATGGCTCTTCGATTTCCCTTTGGAAAAAACAGAGATACTCATGCACGATGAGTCCCGAGTCCATTCGCTTCTCTTGCTTAAGGATGGCAGCTATTCCGCGGATGTGTCCGAGCCGGATATGAAGGGGCCCATTGAGTACGCATTAAAAGAAGGAAATGTGCCGTTCACCCCGGTGCGGGTGCGGAAGCTCTCTGAGCTTGCCCCTTACCACTTCCATAAATTCGATCCCCATCGTTATCCCGCTCCCGGCATTGCCTTAGGCGCCTATACAGCGGGCGGAACCGCGACCGCGGTGCTAAACGCCGCTAACGAAGAGGCCGTGTATGCCTTCTTGAACGGAAAGATCGCCTTCTTGGAGATCGAGGCCTTCGTCAAAGCGGCGCTTGAGGCCATTCCGGTCGACCCCCACCCTTCCCTCCGCCAGATTATGGCGGCGGATTCCTACGCTAGGATGTTCGTTAAGAAGAAAATCGAAAGGAGAACAGCATGACGGGAGTATTCACCACAATCGGCAACATCGTTCTGATGCTTGTGATACTTGGCATCTTGGTTGCCATCCATGAGGCGGGCCATTTGGCCGCCGCGAAAATCTTCAAGGTCTATTGTTTTGAATATTCCATTGGCTTCGGACCCGCTATATTCAAGAAGAAGCGCAAGAAAGGGGAAACCGCCTTTGCTCTCCGCGCCTTCCCATTGGGCGGCTACGTTTCGATGTACGGCGAGCCGGGCGTCGTTCCGGAAGGCTTCGAAGCTCCGGACGACTCCCGTTCCTTGGAGAGAATCCCGAAGTGGAAGAAATCCATCGTTCTCCTCGCTGGGGTTACGATGAACTTCATCTTGGGGCTTATCCTCATCTACATCTCGGCCTGTTGCCCCCATTACTATTCTGCCTATCAGGCCAGCTCCTCGATTTCCTTGGACGCGAACACGGAGATCCCCGTTTATTATCTGACCCCGGAATTCTCCGGTCCGGTGAAGAGCTACATCGATGAGATCAACAATGCCAAAGGGGACGGGGAGACCAAATTTGAGGCTCAGGATTACGTCCTCTTGCTGAACCATCAGGAAACCTTGGATGGGAATCTCTACGGTTTTGGTCTTTGCTCTGGGGTTCGCATCCCTGGGGAATCCCAAAAGTTCGTGGCGACGTTCGTGCCTCAGAATCTGGTTTCCGGGAAAGACCTGCTCTCTTCTCTTTATTTCTACCGTGAGTCCGCGGAACCCTTGCCGGAAGGATATGCGAATGTGAATCTTTCCAAGGCGGCCGATATCGCGGGTGGGACCTACAATGCTGGAAACCTCCCCGATGGAGCGAAGATCACATCCTTGTCTTTGACTTTGCTTCCCATCAAAGCCGAGGCGATGGAAAAAGACTGGCAAAAAGCATACGAAAATCGTCTGACTTACACTTTCGACGTAGAATTCAACGAAGGGAAAGCTAAGGAGTCTGGCGTTTATCTCCCCGTTATCCAGCAGAACCTGGATTTCAAAGGAACCTGGCAAGAATGGTCCAGACTTGTGCCTTATTCCTGCGGCGCGATCGTGAAGGGAATCGGGTCCTTGTTCACGGGCGGATTCAAAGACATGTCGGGGATCATCGGCATGACCGCCGCCTTGCCTTCGGTGGAAGCCACCGGCGGGGTCGGTTACGTCTTCCTCTACGCCGGCCTTATTTCCATCAACTTAGCCTTCTTTAACCTTTTGCCCTTCCCTGGGCTTGACGGTTGGGCGCTATTGGTGACGATCATTGAGGGGATCAGCAAGAAGAAGGTCCCTGAAAAAGTAAAAGGAATCGTCTCCTACGTGGGCCTTGCCTTACTCTTGGGTTTGATGGTTGTCATCGCCGTGAAAGACATCATCCAACTGATCGTCTGAGGAAATGGGCATGAGCATTCAAATGGAAAACTTCCTTCGCTCCATTGGGCTGAAGGATGAAATCGAACGGTTTGACTTTGAGTTCGCCAAGGCGAAGAGAGATCCTTTGAACCGCAGCAAAGTGGATATGATCATCCGGAAATCCACGCCATGGGACTATGAAAGCCTAGCCCTCTTCAAAGAAGCCTTATTGAATATTCGATATCCCTATACGCTATCTTTTTGTTATGAACAAAATCCGCAAATCGAGGATATTTCCGCTTTGCTGGATCCTTGGTGCATGGATTTATATCGCAGAACCCCTGGATTTGTCCTTGAATTGGCTGCGCCCGATAATCTTCGTGCCGTTTTTAAAAGCGAGCAGGATAAGCAGGATTCCGCTTCTTTGCTGAACGATTTCCGGTCCTTTTTGTCTTGGCTTGGATATCCATGCGAAATTGAAGCGGTCGTTTTGAAGACAGCTCCTGCGGAGACCTTTGGGGATAAACAAGAAGCCCCCACCGAAGGAGAGTCTCTTTTGGAGGAAGCCCCCGCCGAAGCCAATTTCGACCCGACCGAGAATCTCACCCCTTCCGTTACCGAGGATTCGATTCAAGAACAGATCGAAGGCGAATTCGCCAAAAACCAAGAAGATGGCGAGAATGAAATCATGGAACGCCTCATCGCCAATCAAAAGGCGATGGAAGAAGAAAGAAACCGCCAAAGGGTTTTCCATACCGGAGACTACAACGTCCTCAATGAAATCCACGATATCGAAAAGGTCGGACTTGCTAACATCGATTTTACCGGCGAGGTTTTCGAAGTCGACATGAGGACGACGAAGAAAGGCAAGAAAATGCTTATCTTCGGAATCGGAGATTCCTCCGACGCCGTCTCCTGCCGCGCTTTTGAAGGAAAGAGACTATCCGTTGATGCATTAAACGCCGTCAAGGCCGGTTGCAACTTCCGTGTCCGCGGCGCTGTGGATAAGGATTTCCATGGCCAAAACGAAGTGATAGTCCATTATCTAGATCCCCTTCCTCCCAAGCCTTTGCGCGACGATCCTGAAGAAGAAAAACGCGTCGAACTGCACCTTCATACCAAAATGTCCACGATGGATGGCGTGGGCGAGATGAAAGACTACTATGCCCTTGCCAAACACATGGGCATGAAAGCCATAGCCGTCACCGACCATGGCTGCGTCCAAGGCTTCCCGGCCGCTCAAGCGGCCCACGATTCTGACGCCAAGAAGATCAAAGCAAAAGGGAGCGATGAGAAACCTTTGAAGATCATTTATGGGGCCGAGCTTTATATGTTCGACCTCAAGCAGAATTACATCTTCAATCCCTGCTCCACTCCTTTGCGTGAAGCCCGTTATTGCGTGTTCGATACCGAAACCACTGGCCTTTCCGAACGCTATGAACGGATCATTGAATTCGGGGCCGTCTTGGTCGAAAAAGGGCGCGTTCTCAAACGATTCGATACCTTCATTAAGCCGGATATCTCTTTGGAGCATGCTCAAGAGGCACTTTCGATCAACAACATCACCGAAGAGGATTTGGCGAACGCTCCAACGATGGACGAGGTCCTGCCAAAGATTCTTGAGTTTTTGGGCGATAACATCCTGGTGGCTCACAACGCGACCTTCGATATCGGCTTTTTGAACGCCGCTTTGGAACGTTATAAAGCCGCCCATCCGGATTCTCCCTATCCCTCTCACATCGCCAATCCGATCGTTGATACCTTGCCCCTCTCCCATTATCTCTTCCCTTTCGCCGGCAGGCACAACGAGCAGGCGATGTTGAAGAACCTGAACCTCAACGTCTATGACCCGACCAAAGCCCACCGCGCCGACTACGACTGCGAATGCTTGAATGATGGCTGGCAGGAAATCATCCTGCGCTTGGAGAAAGCCCATCCTGGAATTCGCCATGAGGATTTGGCTTCGCTCGCTATCCAGCCCGGAAACGAGAACGACCCGGACCTTCAATCCAAAGACGAGAAAATCAAGAAAGCGGCGGAAGAAAGGCTTCAAGAAGCAAATGTTCGTTTCAACAGCTTCTGCAGGCACATTCGAAACTACCATTGCACCGTTTTGGTGAAAAATACCAAAGGTTTGCAGGATTTATATCGCATTATCACCGCTGGCGAGACCACTTATCTAGAAAGAGCGTCTTTGCCGAAAACGCCACGCGAGATGATCAATGAGTATCGCGAGAACTTCATGGTCGGAAGCGCCTGCTTCAACGGCGAGATTTTCGAAATCGCGACGACCCGCAACCAGGATATCCTCGTCGACGCGATTCGCTGGTACGACTACATTGAGATCCAGCCGCTCGAGAATTATTCCTATTTGCTCGATATGGGCCGACTCTATTCGAAGGAAAAGCTCATCCAGACGCTTCGCGACATCATCGATGCCGCGAAGATCGCGGGGGTCCCCGTGGTAGCGACGGGCGATTGCCATTACGTCAATCCCGAGGACAAGATTCTCCGCGACGTCTACGTTTATTCCAAAGGGGTCGGTCAGGGCTCTCATCCTTTGAACCCGCCTTCTCGCGCAGAGCGTCCGCTTTTCGCGAACCCCGATCAGCATTTCCGCTCAACCCGGGAAATGCTGGATTCCTTCGAGGCATGGATGCCTAAAGAGGAAGCTAGAGAAGTCGTCATCACGAATAGCAATTGGGTCGCCGATCAGATTCGCGACGACATCGTTCCGATGCTTTCGGGAACCTATGCCCCGACGGCGAATTTGCCGCATTCCGATTTGATCCTCCGCGATCTTTGCGAAGGAAATTTCCATAAGCGTTACGACTACCTTGGAAAAGACGGAGATCCAAAGGTGCTTGAAGCCGTCCAATTTGCCTGGGACCGTCTCCAAAAGGAACTTTCCGGTATTATCGGCAACGGATACGCCGTCACCTATTACATCGCGCACCTTTTGATTAAAGACGTCGAGAACGCCCCCAAGCATTTCATCGTCGGTTCCCGTGGGTCCGTCGGCTCCTCTTTCGCCGCGACCTGCGCCGATATCACCGAGGTGAATCCTCTCCCTCCCCATTGGCATTGCCCCCATTGCCATTATTTGGAATTCAGCAAGGATCCTGCCGTCAAATCCGGTTTCGATCTTCCGGAAAAAGTTTGCCCCAAATGCGGCACGAAGCTTGAAATCGACGGGCAGAACATCCCGTTCCAGACCTTCTTGGGCTTCGCGGCCGAAAAAGTTCCTGACATTGACTTGAACTTCGAGGAAGAAGCCCAGCATTTGGCTCACCAAATGACCAAGGTGCACTTAGGCGAGCATCAGGTTTACCGAGCCGGGACGATCGAAACCGTCGCCGAGAAAACGGCATACGGCTATGTCCGCGGATATTTCGAGAAAATCGGAAAAGACCTCAGCCAAATCAACGGAAATTACATCGCTTATTTGGCTGCGAAATGCACGGGCGTAAAACGCACGACCGGCCAGCATCCGGGCGGAATCGTCGTCGTTCCGAAAGACCGGAACATCTTCGAATTCACCGCCGTCCAGCACCCGGCGGATGACTTGGAATCGGAATGGCTAACAACCCATTACGATTACCATTCTATGCACGATGAGCTGCTCAAATTCGATATTCTAGGCCACGTCGACC
The DNA here is from genome assembly GCA_004561785.1 of bacterium. Classification (GTDB taxonomy): domain Bacteria; phylum Bacillota_I; class Bacilli_A; order RFN20; family CAG-826; genus Alloenteromonas. The sequence continues at coordinate 7,847 of SFUB01000032.1, forward strand.
CAATGGCCATGCGTTATTACAGGGATCTCACGGGCGTGGATATCCGCAAAATCCCAATGAACGATAAGAAAGTTCTTTCATTGTTCACTTCTCCGCGGGAGCTTCATCTCCACCGGAACTTCATGAACCAGAAAACTGGCGCTTTGGCTTTGCCGGAATTTGGGACCGGTCTTGCCCAACGAATGCTTGAGGAAGCCCAGCCAAAGACCTTCAACGATCTTCTCATCATGTCGGGTCTTTCCCACGGCACCGACGTTTGGGCGGGGAACGCGGAAGACTTGATCTTAAACGGAACCACCGACCTTCAGGGCGTCATTGGATGCCGCGACGATATCATGACCTACATGATCGCGAGCGGGCTCGATAAGAGCGAATCCTTCAAAATCATGGAAGACGTTCGCCACGGCAAAGGCTTGAAACCCGAATACGAAGCGGACATGAGGGCTCATCACGTCCCCGAGTTCTACATTGAATCAGCAAAGAAGATTAAATACCTCTTCCCGAGGGGGCATGCGACGGCTTACGTCATGATGGCCGTCCGCGTGGCCTACTTCAAACTCTATTATCCCCTTGAGTTCTACGCGGTCTTCTTCTCCATTCGTTCGGATGACTGGGATTTGAAGGTCATGCTGAAGGGCGAAGACGCGATCATCGAACAAATAAAAGCCCTTACCGCCAGGCAAAATGACCGCAATAATCCCTTATCTCCAAAGGAAAAGAACATTCTTAAAACGGACTTGGTCGCTTTGGAGATGTATGAAAGGGGCTATAAAGTCGAGAACATTGATTTGTATAAATCCCAAGCCAAACTTTGGGTGGCGGATCCGGAAAACAAAGCCCTTATCCCGGCCTTCACCGTCATGGGAGGACTTGGTGAGAACGCCGCTAATAGCGTCGTGGAAGCGAGGAAATCCGGAAAGAAATTCCTTTCGAAGGAGGACCTGCTATCCCGGACGAAACTCAACGGCACGAACCTGAAAGATCTCGATGAACTTGGGGTCCTGAAAGGTTTAGGCGAAACGAATCAAATGTCTTTATTTGAATTCTTCTAAACCCGGGTTTATACTATCGCTCGCGCGATTTGCGTGAGCATCGGGACGTAGCACAGCTTGGTAGTGCGCCTGGTTCGGGACCAGGAGGTCACGGGTTCGAACCCCGTCGTTCCGACCATCGAAAAGTAGCCTCCGCTCCAGGCGGGGGCTTTTTTCTTGCTAAAACGGGAAAACCATTGCGTTGGAATTCCCTGTCTTTCTTTCCCGGGGAGTTGTGTTTATAATTCCCCTTGCCCATAAGGGCCCGTAGCTCAGCTGGATAGAGCGTCCCCCTCCTAAGGGGAAGGTCAGGCGTTCGAATCGCCTCGGGCCCGCCAAGAAAAAAGTCCCCGTTCGGGGAATTTTTCTTTTTCTCGCAAGCTTAGAAGAACCCTTCCACGGAGGTGACCGGCAAGACGAACATCCCACCTCTGATTTTTTGGAAATTCAAAGTCGCGGAACGGATTTCGTTCTGGACTTTCGCGAGCTCTTCCTCTTCCAAAACGATGAAGAGGGTGAAATTGCCGCTCGGGAGATCGTCGGTCAAAGCCGCTAAAGACACGGCGGTAGACTTGCTGTCGTAAAATTGGGGGAAGACGTGATGCATCCCCTCGGTGGGGATCACGGTGCCGTTATATCCTTCTTTGGACAAGGAACGGATGAGCTGCTCTGTAGCAGTCACGTGATCTAATATGGCGAATAACAATACTTTCATTTGATTACCCCGGCTTGGGCCGGGTGATAATATACCACGGACTTTCGATTTTGCTAGTTTTGATTGCCTCCACGTCCGATAATGAAGGGCGAAAAGAGGTTTGGAAACATGATTCGCATCACCGTAAAAAATTATGGCGTGATGGAGGCGGAACTGGATTGGGACGCCGCCCCCAACACCTGCGCCAACTTCGTCGAGCTCGTGAACTCCGGCTTTTATACTGGGCTCATCTTCCACCGCATCATCAAAGGATTCATGATTCAAGGCGGATGGGGCGATTTGAAGGGCAAGCATTTGGATTATTCCATCAAAGGGGAATTCGCCTCCAACGGCGTCAAAAATCCCTTGCTTCATAAACGCGGGGTTCTTTCCATGGCCAGGACCATGTTCCCGGATTCCGCTTCCAGTCAGTTCTTCATCATGCATAAGGACGCTCCGCATCTAGACGGGGAATATGCCGCCTTTGGGCATCTGACCTCCGGCTTTGATGTTCTAGACAAAATCGCATCTGTGCGAACCGGAAGAAACGACATGCCCGTTCAGCCGGTCGAAATCGAGAGTATCGAAGCGATCGATGAGCCGACGAAGCCCGTTGAGAAAATCCGCTGAAGAACGTTGTTTGGGCCTGGGGTCAGGCCCTTTTTGCATCGGAGGCCTCTTTGCCTCGGACTATACTTAGGCCGTCTAATAATGAAATTGGCCGTTGACAGCCTCCACCTAGGCGCGTATTCTAATGCTCGCGCATAAAAGCGCGGTTTGGGCCTTTAGCTCAGCTGGGAGAGCGCCTCCATGGCATGGAGGAGGTCGTCGGTTCGATCCCGATAAGGTCCACCAAATTGATTCTGATAAGCATCCCGAAGCATCGGGATGCTTTTTTCGTCCTTAGACGGCTTTAGCGCTTTTAAACTCATGAATTGAGTCCGCGGAATGGCGTTGATGGCTGGATTGGGCGCGGAGATGGGGCCGACTTTAGGCCGATTTGGGGTTCGGCTCACTTTTTCTCATCCGCTTTTAGCTTGTTCAAATCGATTGGGCAGTTCCAGAACGCGTGCTTTCTTTTGTAATGTTGATGGGCTTCTTCGGCTGGGAAAAAGTTATCCATCCTCGAGACCTCAACGACGTGGCCCGGACGCAGATGGGTATCTACATATCGGCATAACGTGATCCCATCCGATAGGTTTTGATAGTAGATCCCAGCCCGGTATTGCTTGCCGACGAAAGGCCCTTGGCGTCCCAAGGAATAGGGATCGATGATCCTCAAGAAGATCTCGGTAAGGTGGGTCAGATCCAAAAAGTAATCTTCGAAGTCGACTTTCACCGCTTCTGCATGGCCTGTTCCGCCTGCTTCTACTTGCTCGAAGGTTGGATGGCTGGTTTGGCCGTTCACGTAGCCGGCCGTCGTGGATAGGACTCCTTTCACCCCATCAAAATAGGCTTGAAGGCAATGGAAACTTCCGCCGGAATAAACAATCGATTTTCTCATGGCGTCTATCATAAGGATTTTGGTCATTCTTGGAAGGGAATAAGGCATAATGGGGGCATGACAAAGAAAAAGAACATTTCCAAGAAGATGACGAACGCCGAGAAGGCTTTGCTTCTCTCCGGCAACGGCTCCTGGTTCACTTACGGAATCGAGAGATTGGGAATCAAACCCGTTGAGATGCATGATGGGCCATTGGGCCTTCGCTGGGTCGATAACAATCCGGATTTCAACCTGAAGGAAAGCAAAGAAGCCGTCTGCTTCCCCGCTCCTTGCTTGGCTGCGTGCAGCTGGGACGTGGACTTGGAACGAGAACTCGGCCGCGCCTTGGGCCGGGAAGCGCGTTTGAAGAACACCCAAGTCCTTTTGGCCCCGGGCGCCAACATCAAAAGGAACCCTCTCTGCGGACGGAACTTTGAATACCTCTCCGAAGACCCTCTTGTCTCCGGAAAGATGGCTGCGGCCTATATCAATGGTCTCCAGGATGTGAACGTCGGCGCTTGCTTGAAACATTTCGCCTGCAACAGCCAAGAATACTACCGGATGGTCAACAATTCGATCGTTGACGAAAGGGCTTTACGAGAAATCTACCTGAAACCTTTCGAGATTGCCGTCAAGGAAGCGGATCCTTGGGCGATCATGGCCAGCTATAACAAAGTGAATGGGGAATACGCCTGCGAGTCCACTCATCTTCTCCGGGATATCCTGAAGGGCCAATGGAATTACAAAGGCGTTGTAATGTCCGATTGGGGCGCCGTGAACGATGTCGTCGCTTCCCACAATAATGGTCTGGATTTAGAGATGCCGTGCATGCTTAAGAACCGCGATAAGGCGATTTTAAGGGCTTTGAAGAAAGGGCGTCTATGCCAAGAGGCTTTGGATGAATCCGCGGATAGGCTCGTCGCCTTTTCCAAAAAAGCAAACGCCCCCTTCAAAGACAAAATCGCCTATACGATGGACGAGGGCCATGCCATCGCCGTCAAAGTCGCAGAAGAAAGCGCCGTTTTGCTGAAAAACGACGGCGTTTTGCCTCTTAAGAACTATAAGGATGTTTGCTTCGTCGGAGAATTCGCCAGGACTCCACGTTATCAAGGCGGGGGCTCCAGCCACGTTTGCCCCCATAAGCTGGTTTCGTTTTTGGACGCCATTAAGGAAGAGGACGATCCAGAAGGAAAGAGAATCCCCTTTGCCCCCGGATATGACCTCGACTCCTCATGGGATGACGGCAACGTCGAAAATTTCATTGCCGCGGTCGATCTGGCTTCGAAAAGCAAAACCGTCGTCATGTTTCTCGGCTTGCCGGAGAGTTCGGAGACGGAAGGTTTGGATCGGCCCAACATCCATATGCCGGAAGAGCAGCTGCGGCTATTCGATGAGATCTATGAAGTAAATCAGAATATCATCGTCGTCCTCTCTTGCGGCGCGCCGGTGGAGGTGCCGTTCCTAGCGAAAGCCAAAGCCGTGCTTCTTATGTATTTGCCCGGTGAGGGCGGAGGCGAGGCGATCGATCACTTGCTTCGCGGCGTAGCGGTCCCTTCCGGGAAACTCGCGGAGTCCTGGCCGAAGCACATTTCCGACGCCCCTTCCTTCGGCTTCTATCCCGGCGAAGAAAGGACCTCCCTCTATCGGGAATCCATCTATGTTGGATACCGTTATTATTTGACCGCTGGAAAGGAAGTCAGCTTCCCCTTCGGCCACGGGCTCAGCTACGCCAAATTTTCCTTGAAGTCCTTAAGCCTAAGTGAAGAGACGCTTTCCGAAGGGAAGGACGTTGTGGCGACCGTGCAGGTCTCCAACGCCTCTTCCTTCTCCGCGAAGAAGGTCGTGGAACTTTATGCCGAGCCTTTGGAGACGGGGAACATCTTCAAACCGAAGCGGGTTTTGATTGGATTTAAAAAAGTCGAAATTCCTGCAAAAACCTCTCTAAAAGTTGAATTCACTATAAAATTCAGCGATTTTCAAATCTTTGATTTAGATTCTTCCTCATGGAAAGTCGAAGGCGGAAAAGTCGCGATTGAAGTCGGCGATTC
>SFUB01000033.1 GCA_004561785.1 bacterium
TACGGCGAAGAAATGCAAACGGAGAAACTGGAAGACTCCTTCGTTGTCAACGTTCATTCCGGCGATCTCAATGATAATACCATCGCTACTGTTACCGGGGAGATCACGGTCGCTACTGACAAAGACGGCGCGTGGAACAAGGCCCTCACAAAAAATTACGTTGCCACACCGACCATTACTTTCAACGGAACTTCAGACGTGGATCTGTCGGGAGATGCTTCAGGAAAACTGCCGCTTACTGGGACGAACGAAGTCGCGGCCAAATTCACCGTTAAGTTCAGTTGGGGCACATATTTCCAAGATGGAAATAAGATAAAAAATCCTTACGACTTCTTCAACACGAAGAACATGAGCAGCGAGGTTTCTGAACCCGGAAGCAATACTTGGGGCAAAGAAGCTCTGGACGTCATGAACGCCATCGCCAGCCTCAAGGACTTGACATTCACTGCCACCGTCACCTTCACTCACGCCGCCGCCTAATCCCCTCTGCCTATATGGCCCTAAGAAGGTCCTAGGACCCTCTAAGGGCCTATTCGTGTAAATAAGGCAATTGGAAATGAGCCCCCACTTACCAATAAGCGGGGCACCATGAAACTCAATAAAAGAATCACAGAAAGGAACATAATAATGGCCAAACTTACTAAGAAATCCTACCAGCGCAAAGCGATGGTCATGGGCGGCATCATCTTCGCCTCCTGCGCTTTGTTCGCGACCGGCTTCGCGGCCTTCGTCGTCTCCTCCAGCGCCTCCCATGGCATCGGCGGCAAAGTGAACGTCGGGACCATCTCCGACAAGAGCATCACGTTCACAGATGTTAAACTCTCCGAAACGAATTTCTCGTTCGACGCGAAAGAAGGCGACAACACCGGGCGCGTCCGTTGGGACGGCACGAACTCCGAGAAGTTAGAGACCACCGTCACCGGCAAATTCAGCCCTTCCGACTATGTCAATGAGTTTACCGTCGAGCTCCGTCTGGGAACTTGGTCCGATAGTAACAAAGACGTCACTGTCGATACTGATGCGGAAAAGAGGATTGACGAGGCCGTCAAGGCAGGTTACATCGTCGCTCCTGAGTGCTATCAGCATCCCTTCAAGCTTTCCTTCTCTAGCGAAGACCCCAACGCCAAAATCACCGTAGCCGAAAATGTCGCTTCTTTCACTTATAAGATTGCTTTCCAGTGGGGTGAACACTTCAACCACATGAACCCTTCCGAGTTCTATGATCAGACCGGCATTGCCGCGTCTTATCCTGATGAGGGCGAGAAGAGCTATCGTAACGATCTCAATAAGTTCTACAAAACCATGACCGGCGTCGATAGCGGATCCACCCAGACCCCGCTCGAGATGAACTTCTGCGTGAAGCTCGTCGCCTCCACCTCCGGCACCCGCAGCTAACCGTCCACTCATTGAATCTTGAAGCCGATGAAGAACCCTAGGAGAAGGAAAACCGCGAAAGCCGTGGCCATGTGCGCCCTGCTTTTCGGCGTGGTTTCCCTTTCTTCGATGGCTCTCGCGGCTTTTGTCACGGCCTCCGGGGCGAAAGCCTCGGAGGGCGGCAACGTCACCGTGGGCGTCATCCAAAAGACCGACGTCCGCTTCGAGGACATGAACAAGGGAGAACTCAAGGACTTCACCCCCGTCAAGGGCATGGAGGATCTTTACAACGTCATCTCCTTCGATGCCCCGCTGGACGACAATTCCGGGCGCTTCCGTTATTTAGATGACGGCCTAGGCTATTACGAGCATTTGTCCGTCTTCCTGCAGGGCAAAGTCATGCCGATGAACTTCATCGACAAAGCCACCGTGAAGATGGAATGCCACACTTCCTATAGCGATGCGGCCACCCCGATCGAAGACGCGATCGAGAAAGGCTACATCGAAGTGCTGACCTGGGAAGGCGGAGGGGATTATCTCTCTGGGCCCGTGTCCCTGCCTCTCACCGATTACGACGCGACCAGGGATTCCAAAACCTTCGCCGTCAACCTCGGCTTCCGTTGGGGCGAGGCCTTCCATCACATGAACCCCACCCTCTACTTCGACGACATGAACGAAAACGGAGGAGGGCATCTCTCCGACCAAGAAGCGATGGACGCGATGAAAGATTTCGTGAGGACCATCCGTTACGGGAAAGACTACCGCGGCGAGATCCCCGAGGATCCGAGCCAATACCCCACCCTCACCTTCTCCGTCACCCTGACCGCGGAGATCAACTGAGATGAGCTCCACCGATATCATCTCCCTGGTGATGTCCCTCGTAGGGGTCGGCAGCTTCTGCGCCGTGTTCACGATCCTCTTCGCCAAATACGCCAAGAGCAACATCCAGGAGACCAAAGAAGGGAAACGCGACATCGAGCTCATCGACGCGGAGATCACAGAGCAAGACGTCAAGACCAAGCGGATGCGGAAAGCCGCTTCCATCGCGGGGAACGTCATCTTCTATACCTTCCTCGCCGTCATCATCCCCCTCTTCTCAGTGGCCCTCATCAACAAGATCCAGGGCAACCTCGTGGGGATCGGGAACGAATCGATGCTTGTCGTCGCCTCGGGATCGATGTCCTATAAGAACGAGGCGAACAGCAGCTACCTCGAAAACGAGGAACTGAGGGCCCAATACGACTTGGACAACCAGTTCGCCCGTTACGACATCCTCTTCGTTTCCAAAGTCGAAAGCGAAGACGATGTCCATCTCTACGACGTCGTGGCTTTCTATAACACCAAGGCCACCGCGATCTACATCCATCGCATCACCAAAATCGACGTCGGAAGCGATGGGACTGCCCGCTACACCACCCGCGGGGACGCCAATAACGCGAACGACCCCGCCACGATCTCCTTCGCGGAGATCCGGGGGGTCTACAAAGGCAAGAAGATCCAGGGATTGGGCATGATCGTCCTCTTCTTCCAATCCCCGCACGGGATCATCACGGTCCTCTCGGTCGTCTACAGCATCTGGATGTTCAACCATTTCGCCGGGAAGATCGAGAAATCGGAGAAAGAACGCACCAAGATCTTGAGCGCCATCATCTCCGACGTCGACTACGGAAACCGGAAGAAAATCGCTTCCTCGTTTGAGGAAACGATCCGATACGGCGGCTATTCCTACCGTTTCAACGAAAAGGGGTTCCTGGGCAAGGACGACGATTCCTCCTCCGGGGATTCCTCCCTCACCAAAACCGTCCTCACCCCCAACGGGACCGTCTCCTCGACCTACCGGATGGGCGAAGCCCCTCAATTAGAAGGGGAACTCGAGGATGGCGATCGATACGATGAAGAAGAGGCGCCTCTAGAAGAGGACCTCTCCGACGAAGAAAAGGATTATTGAAAGGAGATAACCTTATGGATGAAAAAGAAAGCAAAGGCATGGAGGCGCTGACCTCCAATTCCTCGGAGCCCCGCAAAGAGAAACCCGCCCCCAAGAAAGAAGCGGACCCTTCCAAAGGGGTCAAGAAGACTTTCTTCACCCGGGGCAATCTATTGACCCTCGGGCTCAGCCTGTTCTTCACTTTCCTGATGATCTTCACCGGCGTCTGCGTCTCGGTGCCGGGAGAAGGGGAAAGCTCGATCGTCTCGGTCAAGAACCCCCTGTCCCTCCTCCGCCAGTCCTTGGGCTTGCCTAGCCTATCGGCCCATCTTGCCGGACAGATGATCAACGTCTTGGTGGCCGTGTTCATTACCCTGTTCGTGTTCGCGATCATGGTGGAATACCGCCGCTTCGCTCTGGATGGCAAGAAGTGGTACGCGAAACGGAACTGGCTTTGGTACGTGCCGACCCTTTTGATCTGCCTTGCCTGCTCCTTCGGCTTCGGGCTTTTGATCCAAGCGCCCTATACCGCCGAGAACCTGCTCAATGCCCTCAGTTTCGTCGGCGAATCCTTCCTCGTCGCTTTGATCGTCTATCTCCTTTTGGCGGTCCTGGTGGGCTCTTTGCTCCTCCTCATCGTCAATTTCGTCCGTTACGGAAAGCCCTTGTCCGCCGTGGGCGACACTCTCGAGGATGAGCCTCAGGACGACGACGTCGCCTCCGGGTTCGGGGACAAAGACGTCACCTCTAGCTTCTCTTCCGTGGCCTCCGGGCTTGCCGGCTCCGCCGAAGGGCAGGCCACCCTCTCCGCTGGCGACGGATCTTCGATCGGGGTCCGGGAAATCGTCTTCCCGGCTTTGACCACGATCGACAAGCATTACGACGGCTACGCGATCGAATCGATCCCGAGCGATCAGATCTCCTTGCCCGAGATCATCGCCCGCTTCCGTTGCTTCCTCGCCAAGAAAGAGAAACTCTATTACAGCGAAGACGTGCTCCGCTTCTTCTTGGCCGGGCTTAGTTCCTCCCACCTCGAGATCCTCGAAGGTCTCTCCGGGACCGGCAAATCCTCTTTGCCCAGAAGCTTCGCCAAATTCGTCTCCGGCGTCGCCGTCTTCATCCCGGTCCAAGCCACTTGGAGGGACAAGACCTCGCTGCTAGGCTATTTCAACGACTTCTCCAAGACCTATCGCGAGACCGACTTCCTGATGAATCTCTACGAGGCCTCCTACAACCCGGACCGCCTCTATCTCTTCGTCCTCGACGAAATGAACATCTCCCGCGTCGAATATTACTTCGCCGACTTCCTCTCCGTCCTCGAATACCCCGAGGATGAATGGAAGCTCCGCGTGATGACCCTTCCCGCGGACTTCGTCCCCCCGGCAAAGCTCGACAAGGGCTTGATCAGCATCCCCTCTTCCTGTTACTTCATCGGCACCGCCAACCAAGACGATTCCACCTTCTCCATCGCCGACAAGGTCTATGACCGCGCCATCACGATCGACTTCCTCGACCGCTCCGCCCCCTTCGTCCCCGAAGGAGACGGAGAGAAGATCGTCCTTTCCGCCTCGGCTTTGAAGAAGCTCTTCGCCGACGCCTTGAATGATCCCTCCTTCGCTTTCACCTCTTCGGACTACAAGACCTTCTCCGCCATCGCCGATTACATCTACGACGAATTCGGCGTCGCCTTCGGCAACCGTATCCTCGTCCAGATGGAGAAGATGGTCCCCGTCTTCCTCGCCTGCGGCGGCAAGAAGGAATCGATCCTCGATTTCTTCCTCTCCCGCAAAGTCCTCAGCAAGCTCGAGGGCCGCTTCGAAGACAACGTCAAACCCGGTTTGGAGCACATCCTCGAGATGATCGCTTCTTCCTACGGGGAAGGGAACTTCCCCCTCTCCGAGTCCATGCTCAAGAGGATGATCAAGAGGCTTTGATCCATGAAGAAGGACGAGGAGGCCTTACTCAAGCAAGCCTCCCTTCTGCGGGAGGATTACGCGAAGAAAAACCCCTGTTTGTTGGGCTATTTTAACCACGTCTCTTCTTTGTCCCTCCCAACGCTACGGGCCTTCTCCTTTCAGCAGGACCTTTCCTTCTTCAAGGAATGCTCCTTCGCCTTGTCTTTGATCGAGACCATCGCCCATCGTCCCCACATCGTCGCCAAAAACGTCGACGCGATCCTAAGGGCCGATCAGGCCAGCAACGTCACCCCCGCCTCCTTCTTCTCCACCATCGAGGATCCCTCCTTATGGAAACGGAAGAAGGACCTCTCCTATTCCCCGGAATACGTCCACGTCGAGGAATCCGAGGACGACATCAAAATCTACGAGAACATCTTCATCTGCATGGCTCTCCGCTCCATCGAGAGGGAGGTCGCCCATTACGAGGAGTTCTATTCCTCTTTGATCCTCTCCAGCGCTTCCGCTCGCCTCACCCAAAAGGAAGACCACGTCTTGGAGGCCTTCGCCGCCTTGAAGCCCTGCAAGAACAAGATCGAGCGCATCAAGAAGAGCGATTTCTATAAGCGCGTCGGCAAAGAGCCCGACCTCAAGCGCCTGGTCCCGACCAACATCCTCAAAAGCGATCCGATCTATTCCCGCGTCTACCGCTTCTACGGCGAGCTGTCCCGCTTCGCCTCGGAAGAAGAGGAGGCGCGCGAATTGCTCCATTATTTCCTCGTGCTGATCCTGACCTCTTTGAAGAAGCGGGGCTTCTCCTTGCTCAAAGGCTACGCCCAGAAGCGGACCGTGGCTTGCTTCCGCAAGGGCGCTAGCCTCGTCTTCGCCTCTGATAAGCTGCAGGTGAGGCTCATTAACGTCTCCGGCAAAGCGATTGCCTTCGAAGTCGTTAGCCTAGCTTCCCCATCCCATCGTTCTTCGCATTTGCTGTTCCTTGAAAGCGGGTATTCCTTCGCTTCCTACGCCGGGAACGCGCAGAAACCCTCCTACGCCTCTTACGATTCCCTTTCCGCCTGCTCCATCTGGAACCTCGTCTCCTTAGGCAAGAAGACGATCGCCCTGGGCGAGGGCAGCCAAAGCGCCTATGAGCTGATGGATCTCTATTTGGATTCCATCCTTTTCTATCAGAAAGCGTCCAAGGACGTCTATTCCCTTTATTGCCCCCATTGCAAAAGCAAAGGGGTCACTCACGTCGAGGATTCCTATTCCTGCCCCCATTGCCATTCCTCCTATTATCTGGAGACAATCGGGGACGAGGACTATCTCTTCTTCAAATCCGAAGCCAAGGAGGCTAGATGAACATGGAAGAAACCACCCCATTGGCCATCGAGATCCGCGGCCTGAAGAAAAGCTACGGCAAGAAAACGGTCATCAAAGGCCTGGATCTTTCGGTCCGCCTGGGCGAGGTTTTCGGTTTCATCGGCAAAAACGGCGTCGGCAAATCCACGACCATCGACTGCGTCATCCAGGCCAAGCCCTTCGAAGAGGGCAAGATCTCGGTGATGGGGCATGACGTCAAGGAGGAACCGATTCTCGCCAAGAAGGAATTCGGCTACTGCGCCTCCGAGCCCAACTGCTACGATTCCATGACCGGCTACGAATACCTCGATTTCATCGCCTCGGTCTTCCAGGTCTCCCAAGTCGACTTCGCGAACAACGTCAGATACTTGACCAAGAGGCTCGACCTCAAGGAAGAAGCCCTTTCCCGACCCACCAGCGGATATAGCCACGGCATGAAGCAGAAGCTCTGCCTCGTCGCCTCTTTGCTCCATCGTCCCAAGGTGTGGATCCTCGATGAGCCGACCGTCGGCCTCGACGTGATGGCGGTGGAGGAACTCACCAAGATGATGCGGGAATACGCGGACAACGGCCAAACGGTTCTGCTCACCTCCCACAACATCGATTTGGTCCGCGAGCTCTGCGACCGGGTCGCGATCTTAAACGAAGGCAAAGTCGCGAGCCTGCTTGATCTCAACAAGAACCCGAACGCGCGCCTTTCTTTGAAGCGCCTCTTCTTTGAGACCTATCAGACGGAGGGAGAGCGGTAAGATGCTCAACCTCATCGCCAAGGACATAAAGCTGCTCTTCGGCGGCAAAAGCAGCCCAAGGACCGCCGCGATCCGCTTCATAGGGCTCTTTTTGGTCATGGGGCTTTTGATCTTCGTGGAGACCTACGTCTACCGCGAGATCTTGGACAAGCTCTCTTCGTTCCCGAACGCCCCGCGCTCCTTCACGACGCTGTTCCTGTTCGTGATTTCGCTGCTGCTCATCGTCAATTGCCTTTTCCAAGGCGAGAAGCTCTTCTACGACGAAGAGGACCGCAAAGACACGGCCACCCTCCCCATCACCCCCGCCAAGAGGATGCTCTCCAAATTCGTCCTCCTTCTCCTGATCCAGTTCGTCTTGGGGCTTGCTTTGGAATACCCGATCTTCCTGAGCTTCGGCATGCTCGCCCACAAGATGATCTTCTTCTATTTCAAAGGCCTCCTTTATCCCGTGCTCGGATTCTTCTTCGAAGCCGGCATCGCCTTGATTTTGCTTTACCCCTTCCATCTGTTGAAACAATTCCTCTCCGAACGTCCCTTGGCCCAGTTCCTGGTGGCCGCCTTTCTCCTCGGGGCCCTGGCCTTCGCCTATGGCTACATCCTGGAGATCTTCTCCTCTTTGATTTCGGGCCGGGGCATCAACGCCCTCCTCACCGAGTCGAACATGGCCGCCTTGGTGGAGGCCAGGAAATACCTCGTCGTCTCCAATTATCTGGTGGACCTGCTCTATTATTCCTCCACGACGAACTTCCTTTTCTATTTGCTGTTCGCCGCCTTGGCCTTGGCCCTGGGGCTTTCGTTGCTGCTATGGACCACCTCGAAGGCCACCCTTTCCTGGAACCGGAAGTGGAAGAAAACCTCTTTGTCCTATAAGCCCATGTCCCCCTTCAGGGCCTTGCTCCGCAAGGAGTTCCTGCTTCTTTTCCGCGACGGCGAGAATCTCTTCTCCTATTCCGGATTGCTCTTGGTCCAGCCCTATCTATGCTACGCGGTGCTCAAAAGCCTGAACGCCGTCTTCAGCAGCGGCAACGTCGCCTATTATTTCTTGGCCTTCCCCGGACTTGCGACCTACATCGACATCTTCGCCATCCTCTGCTTCCTTTCCTGCGTTTCCGGGGCGGGAATGAACTATTTCGCCCGCGAGAAGCACGGGATCCGCCTCATCAAGACCCTTCCGATCTCCGAGAAGCAGCAGATGCTCGCCAAATGGCTCCCGGGATTCTGCTGCAGCTTGCTTTCCTTCGCCGTGACCTTATTGCTCATCGGCTCGACCAAAACGCTGATGGTTAAACCCGTCTGGGCCTCCGCTTTCTACGGCTTGCTCTTCCTCTTCGGCGAGAGCCTGCTTTCGATGCATGAGGAGATGAAGCGCCAGGTCGGGGGATCGCAGTCCCGCATCCTTTCGAATCTCTATTCCTATGGGCTTCCCTTCGTTTTCCTCGGGATGGCCGCTTTGCTTTCCTTCCTTCAGATCGATTCCCTTTATATCTATCTTTCCGGGGCTGGGCTTCTCCTTTTGGCCGTCGCCCCGGAAGCGATCTATTTCCTGACCCACACCGGATCCCTCTGGCTCAGGATGGAGGTGGCCTCATGAAGAAGGGCGGCCTCGCGTTCCTGCTGCTTTTCCCCTTCGTGGTCTCCTTTTTGGGCGTCGCCACTGCCAACGGGGGATTCCAGAAGATCGAACGCGATCTGACGGGGATCGAATGGGATTACCCCTCCCAGGTCGGGTTCAAAATCCAAGGCGAACGGGTGAAGCTGGAGGCCAAGCAAGTCTATGACCCGACCTGCGCCTTGGCCTATGGCAACGACCTCGTCTGGAGCCTCGCCAACGTCGACCCCGACGACAGCGAGGTCCACGCGGTGCTTGAGAAATCGAGCAAGGTGAACCAGGATGGCAACTTCGATTACTACCTCCTCGCCTTGACCGAGGGCGACGTCTATCTCACCGTCTCCAACGCGAAGAAGACCGTCTCCAAGACCACGATGGGGATCATCTATTCCGATTTCGCCATCACGATCGCCCCGACCGTCTCCCCCAGCCAAAACAACATCGACCCCAACATCTACTACGGGGAATTCGACTACGATTCCGACTATCGGAAAGTCAAAGCCGAGATCTCCTATTCCTTCCGCGTCTTCCCCGACAACGTCGCCGGGGCGGGGGCGTCTTTGACTTTGGTGAGCCAGACCCCGAACCTCGACGTCGATCTCGCCGGAGGCAAGGTCAAGATCAAGAACGTGACCGAGCCCAAGGAAAGCGCCTCCTTCGTTCTCTCCTATAACGGCAAGAGCAGGACCTGCTCCTTCGTCCTCGTCAAAGACGCGGTCAACGTCTATGACTACGATGGTCTTTTGGCGGCCACCAACCGCAGCGAGGAAGGCGAGATCGTCTGCCTGAGGAAGAGCTTCGAAAGGCTCGATGCCTTCGCCGAGAAGGACGATAAGGGGAATCTGGTCTATGAGAACGGCTCCCTGAAGCCCAAGAAGGACAACGTCGCCCTGTTCGGCCATTTCGGGGGCTATAACCGCGACGGCACCCCGATCTATTCCTTCCAAGACGAGGCCTACGCCCACCCAACCACCTACGACACCTCCTACATCGACCAATGGAACGCCTTCTGCGAAGAGAATCCCCTTTACGCGGATTCCAAGCTCTCCAAAGACGTTTATGCGGGGCTCCGCGTTCAAAAGGACTTCTACGGGAACGGCTATACCCTCTCCTTCCATAACCTCGCCTATCCTTATGACGTCACCCCGACCAACTCCAAAGACGAGCAGGGAAACATCGAGACGGTCAATATTCCCACATTATCCCCTTCGAATCTCTTCCGCGGCCCCTTGTTCTCCTATTGCCTCGGGGATCCTTACCGCTTCCCCCTCATCGCTTTGAACGGCCAAGACAACGCGGGCATCTACGTCGATGGCGATGGCATCACCCTCAACGACGTGACCGCCTATAACGCCTCCTACGGGGGATCGTATTCCTTCCTTTCCTATACGGGCACGGTGGTCGATCTCCATGGCGATGGCATAACCCTGAAGAACTGCGATCTCAGCGCCGGCAAGAACATCGTCCGTTCCTTCTCCTGCAAAAACGTCCTCATTTCCAATTGCCTTCTCTCCAACGCCTTGAACTTCTGCTTGGACCTAGGCTCGAATTCCCTGGACCGGATCCAAGAGGACAAGCGTTCCTCCTTCTTGGACCTCCAAGGCAACGCGACCACCGCGACCTATGCCGAATGGCTCTCCTCCGCCAAGGGGCAGGAGACCTTGATGGGGTATCTTGGAAGTTTGGACGGCACGACCGCCACGCCTCCGGAAGACCTAGACAGAGCCGAAGCGGCGGTGGATAGCCTCTCCAAGGCCACCGAGCGGAGGGAATGGAAGAGGGATTACGATGGCTCCGCCACCCTGGAGGACACCTATCTCTACAAGACCGGCATCTCCTGCGTGGGCTTCGAATCCTCGTTCCACGGCCCCTTCCTCTACAATGCTTCCCCCTCGACGATCTCGAGCCTATTGAGCCTCGTGGCCGGGGTGGAGATCGACGGGGCCGGGCATTCGATCATCCCCTTCATCCCCAAAGACCTCGCCCTGCAGATGAAGCCTAGCCTTTTGAAGGTCGAGGGCAACACCGACTTCTTCGACGACAAGAGGATCCAGGACATCGTCTTGGAGGGCATCCTCCGGCAAGACCTCGTGGGCATGATCGACTTGCTCCTTCGGACCGCGGGCAGCATCAGCCCGGAGATCCAAGAGCAGCTCGACAGGCTCAAGGAGAAGCTCAACATCGACGCGATCTTCCCCTTGAAGGAGGCTCTTGCCGAGCTCGCCTCCCAAGGCGGGTATCTCAACGCCCATACCGATTCCAAAGGCGAGGCCGTATCGACCCTATCGATGCCCTTCAGCTATTATGGAGGGGGGATCAACGATTCGATGGTCGACCTCTCCAAATGGGACAACCTCTTGCCCTACGCCGGGGAGGCTCAGGAAGACCTCGTCCATTACTACCTCCACCGCGGGGGCAGCAACACCTGGAACTTCCTCTACCGCATCGTGACGATGGTCACCGGCTTCGAGAATTTCCGATTCGGCTTCTATGACGGAAGCGGCTCCCACGTGGGGCTGTCCCCGAGCCGCGAAGATTTGAAAAACAACGCTACAAAAGGAGGCGTGAGCTTATGAACAGACGTTTACTCAAAGGATTGTCTCTCCTAATGGGGTTATCCGCCCTGACGGGGCTATCCTCCTGCTCTTTCTTCACCGACCCCGATTCCGGGGTCACCATCAAGACGGTGGAGACGACTACCCGCGAAGACGGGAGCGTGCAGGTCAAGATCATCTACGAAAACGACAACAAAGAGCCCACCGTCTTCGTTTTGCCCGCCGCGACGGGGATCGACGAGATCACCTCGGCGAAAGAGAAAAACGGCGCGATCACGATCACCTTCAAGACCACCGACGGCAAAAGCGAATCGTTCACCATCCCCGCGGTGAAGTCGATCGACTACATCGAGCCGACCTATAACGAGGACGGGAGCATCACCCTGACCATCGTCTATACCGACGGCACCAAAGACAAGAACCAGATCGCCCTTTCCAAAGGGGACAAGGGCGATCCCGGGGAAGATGGGAAAGACGGCAAGGGGATCAAGTCCATCGAGACGCAGGGGCAGCCCGACGGATCGATGAAGCTCATCATCACCTACACCGACGACACCACCGACGATTCGATCATCGTCCCCCGCGGGACCTACATCCTAAGCGTGGATTATTCCACGGACGACCAAGGAAACACGAAAGTCGCTTTCTCCTTCTCCGATGGCACGAGCCAGGAATTCGTCCTGAAGCGACAGTCCGGCTGGATCGCCGGGGAAGGCGCCCCAAAGCCCGCCCAGGGGCAGCCCGGGGACTTCTATTACGACCAGGACGCGAACGCGATCTATTTCTATTATGAAGACAAGGGGTGGAGCCTTTTGCTGAATCTCACGACTTCCACGAACACCCCCTATACCGTCACCTTCGAATTGAACGCCGATGAGGATGGTAGCGCGACCCTCCTCTACGACGCGCCCAAGTCCTATCGCATCAAAGGCGGCCATACCTTCTATTCCGATTCCCTCAGTGTACCGATGGCCGAACGGAACGGGTATACTTTCGAGGGTTGGTACACAGATAAAATCGTCACCCCGGTCATGGGGGCATTCACCAACCTCACGAGCGTCTGGAGCGACATGACTCTATACGCCCATTGGATCAGCAAGTAATCATCATCTCATCGACGAAAGGAGTGGAGCGTGGGTTTGTTCTCCAAGATCAAAAACAAGTTCAGCAAGATCGCCCTCTCCTTTTCGTTGCTGCTTGGAGCGGTGGCGGGATCCTTTTGGATTAGCGATCAAGGGTTTGCGGCTTCTCAAGAAGCGGTGAGCGGGTTTGATGTCCCCAATTGCGGGCTGAATAAAACGCAGGATACGGGGGCTTCCCTAGGCTATTCTTGTTCGGCGACTTATAACAATAAAACGCTCACTGTGGAGACTGAAGGAGGCTCTGCAGGAGCGACTACGACGGTTACTTTTACAAACAAATACCCGGGGCCTGCGACGCTTCAATTTGATTTGAGCATCAACAAAGACAAAGGTTCCGTTAAAATAGATGGTTCTAAAGCAAACGCTGGAAAGCATGAGAAACG
>SFUB01000116.1 GCA_004561785.1 bacterium
CCTTCCACAGAATTCTGGTTCTTCGAGTTTGAGAAAGAGGCCGGAACGCGGTAAAACAAAGAATAAGAATCGGGAAGACGTTCATCAAGCAGAGAGAGGCAATCCTTGGTGATGGGGAACATAGAGTATGAATAGCTTGTTTCCTTAGCCTCATCGGGAAGGCGCCGCATTACCATTCCGGAATCATAGATTTCCGGATGTTGGCGAAGGTAATCGGTGGAGGAGAACCGATTGAGAGAGAAGCAGGTGCAAAGAATCGCCAAAACAATGCCCGTGAAAAAAGAGAAAAGGATCGTCTTTGCGGGCCTCGCGTTGAATATCCGGAACAAAGTCTTTTGGCAATGGACCCGCCTTCTTTCCTTTTTCGTGCTGACAGGATCTTCGATTTTCGAATCCACGGTATCGACGAATTTGGAAAAGCGAGAGCCGATGCCATCGATTTTCCCCTGTTCCAGCATGGAGTTGATGTGGTTGAGTTCCGCTTCGCTTGTATAGAGAGACGAGGAGATCATGTACTTCCCCTCCTCCACTTTTCCTTCGTCCAGGGTTTTGTCGCTTTTGACTTTCCCGTTTTCCAGCTCAATGATCCGATCGCCGAAAACGCAGGCGGCCTCCCGGTCATGGGTCACGATCACAACCAAGGCTTCTCTACTGTATTTCTTGAGCGCGGAGAAAACACGGAGGGAAGAGAGATGATCCAAGTTGCCCGTGGGCTCATCGCAGAAAACGACCTTCGGTTTTTTGATAAGGGCCCTCGCAATCGCCACGCGTTGCTTTTCTCCCCCGCTCAATTGCTTAACGAGTTTTTTGTTGTATCCTTCCAAAAAGACCTCTTTGAGAAGGGCGTTAATGCTGCCGCGGATCTTCTTTTTGCTTTCCAAAGCCCCCAAGGCGACGTTATCCTCGACGTTGATTTCTTCGATCAGGCAATAATCCTGGAAAACGAATCCGAACTCCCGGTGATGCAGGTAATCAAAATCCCGGCCTTTCAGTTTTTTGTAATCGCGATCCCCGTAGAAGACATCCCCGGAGGAGGCTTTGTCTAGGCCCGAGGTTACATTGAGGAAGGTGGATTTGCCGGAACCGGACCTTCCGATCACGAAGACCATCCCCTTCTCAGGGAGAGTGAGGCTTACTCCGTCCAAGGCGGTTTTGACGCCGGATTTCGCTTTGAATATTCTGCTGACTTCCTTTAGGCGAAACATTTTCTCATTCCTTGTTTTTGATGATGGCGATCGGTTTGAAGCGGGCGAGGTAGATCATGAGAAGCAAGCTTAGCCCTGCGGCCACGAGGAGCTCGATCAAATTGACGATTAGATAATTCAAAGGCTCAAAGCAAACGGCGGAAGCAAGGAAGGGGCCATAGGAGATCGAGGTCCCCGAGAAGGAGCGGCTTAGAATTTTCACCGCCAGCTTCGATAATGCCCAATAGCCCGGCGCGAAGAAAAGGGCGTGGATCAAAGCAAAAAGCAAAACGGCCAAAACAATCTGCCCATCAAGGGTCCGATTCCTTAGGCCCAAGGATTTCAAGACGCCGACATCGTATTTCTCGCCCTTGACGAGATCTAAGGCATAAAAGGCGGCCAATGCGATCATGGCGGCCAAAGCCGCGACGGTCAAAATCTTGAAAACATCGCTGAAGGAGCCAAGGGAATCCGAGATAATTTGAATGTAGGCAAACGAGGAACCCGAGTAATCGAATGGGGTATTGCGGATAAAATCATTCAAAGTCCTATAATCGGTGCCGGGCTGAAAATAGAACATCAGGGGATAAAAATAACGTTTCTTTAGCTCTCGGAACACCTTGGGGCTCACGAGGACCGCCCCCCTCCTATTGCCCAATTCAGCATGGGCTTGTTTGCAGACGAGGCGATTTGCTTTCAGCCGATAAGGATCAGATCCTTGTTGATAAGTCTCGATCCCAATCGAGGCCCCGGGCAAGGAGCCGAGAGCCGCATCGGCTTGTGAGGCGGAGGAATAGGAGTCGGAAAGGAAGAGATGCGTGTAGCCTTGGCCGACGGCCGCTTCATCGTCAGCAAGGGTATCGCTGAACCCAACGTCGATCGCTTGGGATGCATATCTTTCACCCCGAACAGACAAGGTTACTATTAGAGTGGAAGGGGCGTTCGTCTCATTCGCCTCCGAGAAAAACGCTTCGCCATCCATGTCGAAGTTATAAAGCGTGGCCAGATGTTCGGTGATGAAGTCAAAGTCCTTTAGATGCTCCGTTTTATCATCGGGGCTGAGGGTTTTCTTTTTCACCACGGTTTTATCGTAAAGGGAGGATAGCCGGTTCTTATAATTTGTCTTGAGAATTCC
>SFUB01000117.1 GCA_004561785.1 bacterium
CATGCAATATTCCTTTTCCCGAGCCAGGTAATAAGTCTCCTGGCAAAAAGAAGGCGTTTCGAAAGGGCGGGTGGTGAGTTCAATGGAGCAATCGTTTCCGTCTTCATCTCCCTCAGCCCCGCAATAATTGTCGTAGTAGCGGGCTTCCAAAAGAACCAATCGGACATCCTCTTTGATGGATTCGACGAAAGCCTCATAGCAACGGGAAAACATCTCCTCCGACAAAAACCGTTCCTTATAGTTTTGCAGGAAGTCCTCTCTATCTTTCCTAAGCAGAGAATTCAATTTGGCATCTAGGTTCAAAAGGATGGCCCGGGTTTGAGAATCGCCTTTGACGTCGAGCTTCTTGAGCGTCGAAATCAGTTTTTCCCGCTTGGATGGATCTTCATAATATTCGTTGAGCGTTTCATCGAGATATTCGTTTTTCTTCGTCTCCTCAATGGTCTCATCCAATACCGAAAGGGCGCTGGAAAGGCCGAGCCTCCCCGCGTAGGTGGAAACAAGGTATTGGCAAAAGGAATCAAAGGTCTGGATATGGGCGGACTGCATCTGATCTCCGAGTTTCCGCCTTTCTGGATCCTCGTCTTTCCGAAACAATCCCACGATCCTTTCCTTCATCTCGTGAGCGGCGTTGTCCGTGAAGGTAAGCACCAAAAGGGAGGAGGGGTCTACCTCTTTTTCGGAAATCAGGCGGTGAACCCGCTCCGAAAGGGTCTTGGTTTTCCCGCTTCCGGCCCCGGCTGAGATCAAAAGGTCTTTGGTGGAAGGGAAATCGACGGCTTGCTGTTGCTGTTTGTTGAAATCACTCATCGTCGTCTCCTTCATCCGTCTCCATGTTGGCCATTTGGAAGTGGTTGCGGATCCAAGGGGTGTAATCCACTTTATCCGCCGCTTTGTTCTTATAGCAGATATCTCCATAGGGGCAGTGGGAACACTGCAAGGACGCGTCCTCCCCTTTTAGGGAAGGTGAAGTTGGAGCGATTGGGAATTCATCGGATTCGATTTTCTTTATCGCCCAGATGGCTCCGGCTTTCGCGTCCTCCAAAAGCGAGGAGAACGTGTATCCAGGCCAAGCTTTCGATAGGGTCTCCTGACCATCCGGAGAGGAGAAATAGAGGCTTTTTGCGATATTTTTACCTTTTCCGTTAGGCTTTTTACCCTTAGCAAAGCCCGCGGGATCAATCCCGTCCCAATAATCCTCGCTGTCGCTCACGACCCCTTTTGCCCGCACGTTCTTCCGCAAGGCCGCATAAGAGAAAAGATTCCCATCTCCGGCCATCTTCTTGAGGGTTGAGAAATAGGTGTGCTGAATTACAAAGCCCCCGAAAGCAGGCGGGCATTCCGGTTTCTTTGGGTCTATAAGCAAGTTTTGATTCGCTTCTTCCTGCAACGCGCAGTAATACAAAGGCAATTGGATGGACGGGCCGAAGCAAAGGGAAGTCGCGGAGAAATTCTCCGCCCCGGACTTATAATCGATGATCGTGTAATAACGTCTTCCCAGATCCCCAGAGAAGAGAATCTTGTCGATCCTCCCTGAAAACGGATAGGTCCTGCCGTCTTCGTCTTTCAAGGAAAAACGGACGCTCTGCTCAGCCTTCTCCATTGGGAAGGTAACCCCTTCATCCGTTTGGGCGGCCGCCCTAAGCGCCGAGACGACCCTCCTAAGCCAATGCTTGTAGACCGCCAAGGCGGCCTCTTCCGCCCCGGAGAAGGGGACGCCTTCTTTTTCGAAAGCCTGCCGATAGTCCTTCTCCGCCGCGGAGAAGGAGGCTTCAAAATCAAAGCTCTCCCCATAAAGGGAAGTCATGATCGCGTGGTTCAAAGTGCCCAAAGACCGGGTCCTGATCGAAGAGGGATCCGCCGGGAAATAGGCATCGAGAAGAAATTTGAAGGGGCAAAGGACGTACCGTTCGAGCTTCGTCGCGGAATAACGCTTTGGAACAGGATAAAGGGGCTTCGTTCCTTTATGGAAAGCATGATCGAATCCCAGCAAATCCCCGACTTTTTCTCGACAGAAGGCTTGATCAAGCAAGTCGGTCCGAAATAACTTATCCGCGTAGGAGGTATATTCGCCACCCTCATTCCAACGGACTTTCTTCGGAGGATTAGTCTTATCCCATCCAAGCTCCTCCAAGAAAGGAGAGTCGTAGATCTTGTCGTTAAGGTGCTGAAGGGGCCTAGACAAGGAGACCACGCCGCCATAAAGGAGGAAATTCAGCTTATCGCGGCGGTCCATCCTCGTTTTGACGTAGCTTGGGTTCGCATCGATCTCCTCGAGTTCCTTATCGGAGA
>SFUB01000118.1 GCA_004561785.1 bacterium
CTCTTCCGATCTTCCTTTTGCGGAAGATGAGGAAAACCCCAAGGCAGCAAAGAAATAGGCCCAAGAGGAATAAAATCAGATAGTCCTCGTTAAAGGAAATCGAAGTGCCGTACTCATCGGAGTAGGACTCGAAAGAAAGGATGTAATACGAGAGGAAGCATGCGAACATCCCCCCTCCCAAACTCGTCAAAGCAATGGGCAAAAACATGTTAATCGTCCTCCTCTTTTTTCGTTTCTGCGGCTTTTCTTTCGTATAGGCGGTTCGGTTCCTTCAATAAAGATGGGATCCTCCAGAAAAGCACGAGAAGAAAGCCGAGCGAAAGAACCAAACAAGGCAAGACGTACAACGCGTTATAAAGGAAGCAATAAAGATAAGGATTCATCCAATTCCAAGAGAAGGCAAATCCGCTCGGATCGGCCCAGAACAAGATGCCGGACAGGAAATGGGCGAAGAGCTTCAATAAGCCTCCAAGGATGCTGCCTAGGCAAAGGAAGAGCACCTTCTTCTGCTTTTCTTCGGCATTCAAAAACGCTTTGCGGAAAATCGCCGCGAAAGCAACCATCGGATAGGCGGCCACGTAATCAAGGAACACCTGGACGAATGCCCTCCAAGCATCCCCAGGAATGATGTAAGGCCCGGTCGCCAAATCCAAAAGCCCCATCACAACTCCGGTAGCCAAAGCCGGGACGAATCCCCGCCGAAAGGCCATCACCAAAACGCACACCATGGCGATCCCGATGGATCCCCCATTGACGAACACCCCTTTGAACATGATTCCGGAAAGTTCGTCGAGCACGAAGCCCAAAGCGGCCATCACGCCGACTTCGACCATCGTCATGACTATGTCATGATTCTTTTTCTTCGTCATAATCCCCTCCTTGAAGAAAAGCCCGCCGAGCAAGGCGTCAGCGGGCGAGAGGACATTGATAGGCAAAAGGCCAATTGTCGATTCCCTACGCTAGCATTGCCTAGTTCAGGTCCAGGGTCGCTGCCTTTTGCAGCCTCTCAGCCAATCTCGATGGCTCCCCTATCGGACGCAACAATGCTAGGACCGAAAATCAGCCTTTTCAAGGCAATTCGAAAATCGATCGCCCCATGGGTGCAATCCAAAAAAGAATCTCAATCTTTTTTGCTAAAGAAGGCCAGGATCTTTCCGGAGTCTATTTTCAAAACGCCGGCGTCGCCAAGGATTTGGTTGGATACGCCCAAGGGATCATAGCGTCCCAAAGAATGGTTTTGGATTTCATAGGCAAAACCATTTAAACTGATTTTTGATGGTTCTAAAGCAAAAAAGGAGAAGAACGTGTATTCGTTTTTCTTGATTTCGTGGATTCCAGGTAGATAGGTCCGGATTCGGGTGGAATCGTCTAACAAGGAAATTCTCGAATCGTTCGCGAGCAAATCGAGGTTCGCATAAAAATGTTCGGGCCGGTTCCCTTGGATACCGCCCAAAATCACGATTTCGGAGCAATCTTGAAGCAAAGACAAAGCGTGGGAGGTATCCGTGTCATCCTTGATGGGGTTCAGCACTTCGCATCGAGGCGCGGCTTTAAGAACAGCAGCTTTCTCTTCTTCATTTAGGGAATCGAAATCCCCAACCGCGGCGTCCATAGGAATTCCGTTTTCCAAACAATAGCGTGCCCCTTTGTCGGCGCCGACAACGAAAGCCCCGTCGCATACCTTTCTAGCAAGCTCTAGGCTCAGGTGATGGCCGATGACGATGACGCCTTTCTTCATTTTCGGTTGCTCCAAACGATGGGGGTGCTCCCGTGGGTAGCGAGAATCTCGTTGGCTTTGGAAAATTGGTGTTTTCCAAACCATCCGCCTCGGTTTGCGGACAAAGGGGAAGGATGGACGGAAGTCAAAATGAAATGATTCGGATTTTTCACAAAAGGGATGAATTTCTTCGCAAAACCGCCCCATAAAAGGAAAACGATGGGCTGATTCAGAGAATCCAAGTAGCGCATCGTATCCACGATGAAGGAATCATATTCCTCTCGTTTATGAGACAAAGGGCAGTTTTCGCGAACCGTTAGATAGGCATTCAAAAGAAGGACTCCCTGCTTGGCCCAGCAGGTAAGATCCCCATTATCGAAGTCCATCTTGGTTTTGAGGTCATCTTCGATTTCCTTGTAGATATTGACCAACGAAGGGGGCAAAGGAACGCCTTTCGGAACCGAGAAAGAGAGCCCCATCGCCTGGCCGGGATTGTGATAAGGATCCTGCCCGATGATCACGGCCTTGATGTCTTTGGGCGAGGTTAAAGCAAAAGCGTTGAAAACCAAATCCCG
>SFUB01000034.1 GCA_004561785.1 bacterium
AATTGTTGGCTTCAATAAAAAAGATCCACCATTGTTGAACCGTCTCTCACGACAGAAAAACAAAGGTAGATCAATTTTGAAGAACTATTTATACAAATTACGCTTTCAAGAAGGCTTTATACGCTAGATAAGTTTCGTACACATCGGCCTTGGAGACGATCTCCATGGGGCTGTGCATGGATAGGACGGGGACGCCCGCATCGAGGACGTACATATTGTAGTTACCGAGGATATAAGCGATCGTTCCTCCGCCTCCGGCATCGACTTTGCCGATCTCGGAGGTCTGATAATGGATGTTGTTGCTGTCCATCGCGTTACGGACGAAGGCTAAGAATTCCGGCATGGCGTCGTTGCACCCGGATTTGCCTCTGGCCCCCGTGTACTTATTGAAAACGATACCTTTGCCAAAGTAGCAGGAGTTATGAGGCTCGTTGACGGAGGAATAGAGGGGATCGACCGCGCCGGAGACGTCGCTGGAAAGCATCTTGGCGTTGCTCATCGCGTGACGGACGGCGAGGTTGCTGTCTTTGCCTTCCAAAGCGAGCATTTCAGCGATCACGTTCTCGAACCAAGCCGATTGAGCCCCGGTCGCGCCGATGGATCCGACTTCTTCTTTGTCCACTAAGACGGCGATGGTCGTGTATTCGCATTGGCCTTGGTCTAGGACGGCTTGGAAGGAGGTGAAGGCGCAGACCCTGTCATCATGGCCGTATCCGGCGATCATGGAGGCGTCTAAGCCGTAATCTCTGGCCGGTCCGGCCGGGACGGCGACGAGTTCGCTGGAGAGGAAATCCTCTTCTTCGAACCCGTATTTGTCCTGAAGCAGCTTCATGACCGCGTGTTTGACCGCGTGTTTCCCTTCGCCGTCTTGGGGGATGTTGCCGACGGTCAGATCGAGGTTCTCGCCTTCGATGGCTTTGGCCAAAGGCTTTTCCATTTGGGCGGCGGAGAGGTGGATCAATAAATCGGTGATGCCGAGGACGGGGTCGTTAGGATCCTCGCCGATGGAGATTTTGATGCAGGTGCCGTCTTTCTTGTAGACGACCCCGTGCAAGGCCAAGGGGATTGTGGTGTACTGGTATTTCTTGATGCCCCCATAGTAATGGGTTTCGAAATAGGCAAAACCACCTTTTTCGTACAGGGGATTTTGCTTGATGTCTAAGCGCGGTGAGTCGATGTGAGCCCCGAGGATGCGGGATCCTTCTTCCAAACTCTTCTCTCCGATCACCGCGGCGAGGAAGTTCTTGCCCTTGTTGGTGACGTAGACCTTGTCGCCCTTCTTGAGCTCCTTGAATTCGGACAAGGGCTTGAAACCGGCCTTTTCAGCCATTTCGATGGCCTCTTCGACCACGAGCCTTTCGGTTTTTCCATAGCTTAAGAAGCTCTTATAGGCCTCCCCGAATTCGTGGATTTTCTCTTTTTTGGCGGCGTCGGCGTCCAGCCAAATGTTTTTCGCGTACATGGGATTACCTCCGTGAATGAATGGGGATAGTCTAACTTTTTCCGTCCCGGAAAGCCATCGAAGAGACGGTGGGACGAACGGTTTCTTGATGGAATGTCATCTCACCGTGGCTTTTTCTCAAACCCAAAGAGCCAAACTCTTTTATTTCATGGATAATAAAGCCATGGGGTATCTGATTGATTACGTTAAATGGAAGGGGGATGTCCCTCTTGGGGAATATCCTTTCAACGTCTTTGATTCCTTGGTGATTTCGGCCCTGTCTTACGTCCGCATGGACGGGCTCGTGAAACGGGAAGAGAAAATCCCTTTGAAAGAAGCGATCGCCAGGGTCAGGAGCCACCGCGAGCCCGTCTTCGCGACCTGCGATTACCCCATGCAGAAGAAGGCCTACAAAGATCTTCTGAACGCTATATTGAACAGCAAACGTTATGGGGATCTTTTGCTTTCCCGTTATGAAGACATCACCGATGAGTCGGACTCCATGCAGTTCTCCGCGTCCACGTACACTTTCCCCAACGGGACCGTTGCTTTGGGCTTCCGGGGGACGGACGAGACGATCGTCGGATGGAAAGAGGACGCACAGCTTTCTTTCCAAAAGGTATCCGCCCAGAAAAAGGCGGCCGAATACGCGAAGGAATTCGCTGCTTTGGGGACTCCGTTCTTCCTGTGCGGCCATTCTAAAGGCGGCAATCTTGCCTTGTTCGCGGCCTTGTCGCTTTCCGACGAAGAAAAAGATTGGCTCGCCCATTTGTATTTGCTTGACTCACCGGGCCTTTGCCCGGAGGTCTTCGGCCATGTGGATTTGTCCCGCTTGGACGATAAGACCACCGTCATCACCCCGGGATATGACGTGGTGGGGCAGTTTTTCCCGATGGAGTTCAGCCACACTTTCATCGTGGCCGCGGATGCAGTGGGGGTTCTTCAACACGCTTTCTTATCCTGGAGGATAGAAGAAGGGAATTTCGTCTATCAGCCCTCTCTTTCTCCGGAATGCGATTGGGTCAACAAAATGGTGCGCGATTGGCTGATCGACGTGCCCTTGCCAGCCCGATTTGTATTCATGAACGGGATCTTCGATGCTTTGACTGCGCATGGGGAGAAGACGATTTGGGATCTAGGCAAGAACCCGACCCGGACGATAGACCGCCTCCTCGTCGCCTATACCGGGGCGCCCAAGAAAGAGAAGGACACCCTCGCAAAACTGGGCGTCGCCGCCTTCTTCGGAGCTTCGTTCCGCGAGGTCATCCACCTCAAGAACTTTCCCTCTTTCTTCACCACGAACCTTGTTCAGTCCTTGGCCCTCATCGTCATCGGGACTCTTCTGATCGCGGTCCCAGGCACTCTTCCTTGGATCGTCGTTACGGTTGTGTCCGCTTTGCTCCTTTTGCTTTGGGCCATCGCGATTTACTACCTCATCAAATCCAAAGGCGACTGGAAGAAGCTTCGGCTGCGGCTGACCATCGTCGCCGCCGCCTCTTTGGCCTACGCCGGGATCGGGGTCCTTGGCTATGACCAGATCGTGAATCTGGCGACCTGGGCCTCGGGGATGCTGTTCATCTTCTTGGGCCTGGTGATCCTCGCGGGCCTGCTGCAGAACAAAGAGAAACTGCTTTACGTCAAGATCATCGAGATCATCGAAACCGTCCTCTACTGCGCGATGGGATGCTTCATGCTCTTTGCTCCGTCGGTGGCTTTGGAATACGGGATCTTCGCGACCGGGATCATCATGGTCGCCGACGGGATTTACAAGTTCGTCCGTTGAATATTGGAAGACACGCAAAAACAAACTTTTATGGGCTTTTTGCTACATGAGCCCGGCATTTGCGTGGTTTTTGAATCCCTCTTTTTCAGCGGTTTCTTTCTAAGAAATAGCGGAGCCCCCCATAGAATGAGCAGGACAAGACGATGACGATCGCGTCTTTCAGGGCATTGAAGGGCAAAACCGCGAAGAAGGCATAACTCCAGCCCACGTCTTGGATTGCCGGGATGGCCGCTTGGCAGATGGCGAGCAGGGCATCTAGGGGCAACCCGTAGAGAACCGAGAAGAAAGGAATCAGGACGTATACGTTTAGCACCATCGCTAGAATTAGATGCGTGGGCAAGGATATCGCGAATCCCAAAAGCATGGCTTTTTTGGATTTCTTTTTTCGGTACAGAAGGCAGACTGGGAGGATCAAGAGACAGGAAAGAATGAGATCCGCCCATTCCCCGACGGTCGCGGTGGAGGTGAAGGGGAGTTTGATGAAGGTTTTGGCCAATAAGACGAGGAAGGCGCATAAAGGGCCTTCGCTTAGGCCGATGAGCAAAGCGGGGACTTCGTCGAAGTGGAGAGTTAAAAACTCCGGGAAGAATGGCAACTTGATGGTGAAGATGGGAACGACGTAAAGCAGGGCGGATAACGCCCCGAAGACGCCGGCTTTGGCGATGGAGGAAGGCGAGAGTCTTCTATTTCCTCTGTTTTCCTTCTTCGCTTCGAAATAGGCGAAGACGCTGATTAAGAGCAAGGCGATGAGGGACAAAAAGGAAGGGAGTTTCTCTAGATCCATAAAAAAGGCCTCCATTTCAGGGGGCGTTATCCGAAAAAAGAGAAATCCCTTCTTCCATCCGGACTTTACCGTTGGCCCTGGAATCTCACCAGATCATGCCTTCTTTATCTTTGAAGGCTCGCGGGCTGTACCGCCAGTCGACGTAATTCTCGTCGCCCTGAAGCGAAATCATTATAGGGGCATCATCGAAAAATAGACAAGGCGTTTGTTATTTTTTCTCAATTCTGGCTTCTCTTCCTTGACTTTTTGCCGATTCACGGAAGGCCCCGGCTTCGCTCAGCAGCTCTTCATGTCCTTCTAGATGGGGCAAGGAGCCGAAGCAGCGGATGCGGAAGCCGGCGTGCCCGGGTTCGATCTCCTCGGTTTGGGCCACGGAGATAGAAGAGGTGGGCATGAAGAAATTCATCCAAAGGATGGCGGGGGAGACTCCGGC
This sequence comes from bacterium, assembly GCA_004561785.1. Classification (GTDB taxonomy): domain Bacteria; phylum Bacillota_I; class Bacilli_A; order RFN20; family CAG-826; genus Alloenteromonas. The sequence continues at coordinate 4,442 of SFUB01000034.1, forward strand.
GAGACGGCTAAGCAAGTAACTTCCGGAGCCGAGGTGGCAGAAGAAGAGGATGCTCCTTTCATTCTTGCCTCCATCGGTGAGAAAGTGACCGCCTTCTTTCTTATAGCCGTGTTCCTCCAAAAATTGATAGAAGGAGGATTCGATGGATTCGTATTCCTTTTTGATCTCTGGGGTGGCTTCAAACACAGGGGCTTCAATCCAATGATCCGCGTCGTAGCAAAGCGGGTCCTCCGTCCATAGACGGGGTTCCCTGTCCCAAATCCAAGGGGCTTCCTTGAGCCAAGGCAAAACGCCGTCTGGCTCACGGTTCATCGCCTTTAAGTAAGGTTCTGCGGTTCTTTGGGCTCTGCCATAGGGGGAGAGATAGATTTCGTCAAAGTGACGCCGCAAAAGAACTTCTTTGAGTAATTCGGCCTGCTTGAACCCTTTTTCAGTGAGGGAATCATGTTCGTAGTCGGGGTCTCCGTGGCGGATGATCGTGATCTTCATGCTTATAGTCTAGCAAACGAAGGCCACTTCGGTCTCTTTTGTTTCCGCGAATCCTTGTATACAAAAAGGGGTGGCGAGTTCCTTTCTCTCTTCTACAATGGGTCTATCCAAAAAAAGGAGCAACGAAAAGAACATGAAAGCACGTATCCAAGATGATCTCTACCAGGCCGTCAACGGCGAATGGATCGAGAAAGCCGTGATCCCTGAGGATCGGCCGACCGCGGGAGGGTTCGCGGAACTCGACGAGAACGTTGAGAAGATCCTACGCGGTGATTTCGCCGATTTCGCCTCGGGCAAGAAGGCATTGCCTTCCAAGGAAGTTGGGGAGGCCGTGAAGCTTTATTCCCTTTACCTTGACGCGAAGAGGAGGAACGAAGAAGGCCTTAAACCCCTATTGCCAGGCTTGTCTAAAATTTTATCCATTCATAGCGTGGAGGATCTTAATGCCCATGCGAAAGAGTTCGAACTCGAGGGGATAACGCTTCCTTTTTCCAGCGGCGTCACCGAGGACATGAAGGATGCGACCAAGCATTGCTTTGTCTTGATGGGGCCGAGCATCATCCTTCCCGATACCACTTATTACGAAGAGGGTAACGATACCGGGAAGCAATTGCTCGCTTTGTATAGCCAGTCCCTTGCCGAGCTTCTTAAGTTGACCCCCCTTTCGGAAGCGGAGCAAAAGCTCTATTTGGAAGACACCCTCAAATTCGATGCCTTGGTGGCCAAGCAAGTGAAGAGCCAGCTGGAATGGGCCAACTACGTGAACAACTACAACCCCAAGAGCTTGGCGGAGGTCGCCAAGGATCTCGCCCCGTTCGACTTCAAGGGCTTCCTGAAGCAAATTTACGGCGATGAGGCTCCTGAGACCATCGTCGTCTTCGACCCCAAGGCCATCGAGAATTTCTCTTCTTACTTCAGCGAAGAGAATCTGCCTTTGTATCTCCACTGGGCATACACCCGTTATCTTGTTTCCGGCGCGAAGCTCTGCAGCGAGTCCGCGCATGCTCTCGCGACTTCTTTCCGCCGGGCTTTGCTTGGGGTCGAGAAGGACCCCGTTTTGGAGAAACAGGCTTATCAATTCTCCTCGCAGTTCTTCTCCGATTCGATCGGGATGTATTACGGGGCGGCTTATTTTGGCGAAGAGGCCAAGAAAGACGTCGTGGACATGGTCAAGCAGATCATCGAGACCTACAAGAAGAGAATGGCCAGGAATTCCTTCCTTAAGGAAGCGACCCGCGAAAAGGCCATTCTGAAGCTCTCCACGATCGAGATCAAGATGGGGTACCCTGACAAAATCGACCCATTCTATGCGACTTTGAAGGTTGATCCTTCCTTGTCTTTATTCGAAAACGCGCAGGTTTTGCAAAGAAAATTGAACCAAAGGAACTGGGATAAACTCCATAAAGACGTCGATCGTTCCGAATGGGGAATGCCTGGGCATATGGTCAACGCCTGCTACAACCCCTCGATGAACGACATCACCTTCCCGGCGGCCATCCTCCAAAAACCCTTCTATGGTTTGGATCAGTCGCGCGAAGAGAACCTCGGCGGCATCGGCGCCGTCATCGGCCACGAGATCAGCCACGCCTTCGATAACAACGGGGCAAGCTTCGACGAGACCGGCAGCTTGGCGAATTGGTGGACTCCGGAAGATTATTCCGCTTTCCAATCCCTAACCAAAAAGATGATTGAGGAATTCGACGGGATCGAATACTTCGGCGGCAAGGTAAACGGAGAGCTGACCGTCTCCGAGAATATCGCCGACAACGGCGGCATGGGCGTGACCCTTGAGATCATGTCGACGATTCCCCATGCGGATTATCAAGCCTATTTCAAAAATTGGGCCAAGGTCTGGTGCATGAAGGCAAAGCCGCAGTATATCCAGTACCTGCTCATCAACGATGTCCATTCCCCCGCGGGGCTCCGGGCAAATATGCAGCCGAGGAACTTCGCGGAATGGTATAGAGCTTTCGACGTCAAAGAAGGGGATGGGATGTATCTCTCCCCGGAGAAGCGCGTTTCCATTTGGTAAAAAAGAAGGCAGCAAATTGGGCACACATCAAGCCCCCTCTTTTTTGCTTTTAGTTAAGCCCTTCGACGAATTCCTTCACGGAGGAATCGTATAGGCTCGGGTTCACAATTCTTAGGTGACTATGGGCCCCATGGGGGAACCAGACCATTTTCTTGCCGATGGAGTCTGGCAACTCGGAATAGAGGATTTCTGTTTTCTCGGGTAGGGAGAAGATATCTTCTTGGCTCGCCATCATGAGGGTTTTGACCTTGATGTCCTTCATGCGGTAAAGGGGGCCGTCTTTCTTGATGTCATAGCCGTATAGTTTTTTGATGCGACTACGGAAATAGGCGACGCAGGTGAGGGGATTGATCTTGGAGTTGCGGCGAATCCGCCTCCAAAGGGTCTCATAGAAGGTCGTGTAGGCCCCATCCGTGACGAGCCCCACGACGTTAGAGGGGCAGGAGGGGTCGGCGGTGGCATGGATGCAGGATGAGGACCCGACGCAGATGCCGTGGAGGATCACTTTGTCGATGCCCTTGCTTTGCTTGAGCCAATGGCAGGCAGCGAAGATATCAAACCGCTCCATATATCCGCAGCCATGGTATTTGCCATCGCTTTTCCCGTGGGCGCGGGTATCCAAGACGAGAACGTTGACTCCTGCCTTGCGGTAGGATTCCGCGTAGAAAAGGGAATAGACAAGGGTCTCCGGGCGGCCGGGCATGATGATGACGGCCTTGTCGCTCCCGAAGTCGTAATATTCGCCATAAAGATTGAGCCCATCTTCGGTTAATAAATGCACGTCCTCTTCGTTTTTGTGATAGGTTGCTTGAAAATCCAAGGCCATGTCCCACATGCGGACCATCTCTTCGTTTTTGCTGTCGCTAGGAAAGTCTCGACTCCATTTGCTTTTGTCTTTGCGGACCAGAATCGCATCGAAGATGGGGATGGGCACCACGAAGAGCATGATCAATACAGGCAAAGCCACGAACACGATGAAAGCGATAAGAAGATAAATCCACCAATCCATAACGGGGATATTATTCCTTTCTCAGGGAAATAAGGCAAATCGGGGATAGGCTCGCGCCCGTTTCCCTTCCCCAAAGGGGAACAATGGTTTAAAATCCACCCAGTTAGGAAAAGGATAGTTATGAAACCATTTGCACTTGTGACCGATTCCGGTTGTGCCCTCACCGCCGACCTCCGTTCCCGCTTCGGGATCGACGGCTTCGTGAGAGGCAACGTTACCTTCCCGGATGGCCATACCGAGAAAGCGGACCTCGACTGGGAGAAAAGGACCCCGGAGGAATTCTTCTCTTCTTTGACGGGCAAGAAATTCATCCTGAAGACGAGCTGCCCGAACATCGACGAAATCGCCGCTTTGTTCCTCCCTTTCGTGGAGGAAGGGCGCGAGGTTTTGATGGTCACCGTTTCCCACGCTTTGAGCGGAACCTACAACTTCGCCGTGAAGGCCGCCGAAAAAGTCATGTCCGAACATCCGGGATCCAAGATCCGCGTCGTGGATTCTCTTCGTTACAGCACCGCCCAAGGCTTGCTTTTGGTCCGGGCTTCCGCGCTCAGAGAGCAAGGCAAGAGCTGCGATGAGGCCGCAGACTGGATTGAGCAGAACAAGAATTGCTTTCACCAGATGGGCATCATGGACGATTTGTTCTTCTTGGCCCGCACTGGGCGGGTGAACAAAGCCGCCGCCTTCATGGGCAGCCTCGTCGGGGTTGAGCCGATGGCGGATTTCTCGCCCAACGGCCTTTCCACGGTTTTGGCCAAAGGCAAAGGCAAAAAAAAGAGTTTAGACGCCGTCGTTTCTTATTTTGAGAAACTCGCGATCGACCCCAAAGGTCAGATTGTCTTCTTGGCCCACTCCCTGCGGGAGAAAGAGGCCAATTATCTGAAGAAAACTTTGGAAGAAAGGGTGGGACCGAAAGAAATCATCCTCACTTCCGTCGACATGTTCTGCGGCGCCAATATCGGCCCGGGCCTCGTGGCGCTGTTCTTCTATGGCCAGCCCATCACCGATGATTTAAGCAAAGAAAAGGAAATCTTGGCGGAATGCCTGCAAAAGAAGTAAGGATGGATCTGTTGGAAGCGCCTTTGTTCAAGGCGATGATCACAAACGGATATCTGAACCTGAAAAGGCACCTTCAGGAAGTCAACGACCTCAATGTTTTCCCGGTTCCCGATGGGGATACCGGCTCGAACATGGGGGCCACGATGAGCGGGGGCGTGGAGGCCATGAACCGGCTTTCCTCCTCCTCCGTCTCCGAGGTTTCCGAGGCGATGGCCTCTGGAATGCTTCTTTCCGCCCGCGGGAATTCCGGCGTGATCCTTTCTCAGTTCTTCCTCGGCCTTTCCAGGGCCTTGCACGGCTTTGACCAAGTCAACGTCCCGCAATTTGCTTCCGCGATGGAAGCCGGCGTCAAGAAAGCCTATTCGGTCGTGGTCAAGCCCGTGGAAGGAACAATCCTGACCGTCATGAGGGAAGGATGCGAAGGGGCGAAGGCTAACGACGGAACCTTTCCTTCCTATTTCACCAAACTCATCGCCTCCATGCGCGATAGTTTGGACAAGACTCCGGAGTTATTGCCCGTGCTCAAGGAAGCGGGCGTGATCGACTCCGGAGGGGCGGGTTTGGTCTACGTCGTGGAAGGGATGGGCCAAGCGATCGGCGGCAAGATCATCGAGGATGTCTCTTTGGACTTGAATGGCCCCAGCCAAAGCAGCATCGACGTTTCGGCCTTTACCCCGGATACGCCTTTGGATTACGGCTATTGCACGGAATTCATCCTTCAACTGGGATCTGCCAAACAAGGGCCCGAACGGTTCGTCCTTTCCGATTGCATCGCCTTCTTGGAGGGCCTTGGGGACTCGATCGTCGCCTTGCAGGAAGGGACCCTGGTCAAAGTCCACGTCCACACGAAAAGCCCGGAAAAAGTCATTGAATACGCAAGGGGGTATGGCGAATTCGTCACCTTCAAGATGGAGAACATGACCCTTCAACACAATGAGACCCTCATCGAGAAAAGCCGCCACAAGGCTTTTCTGAGCAGGCCTTTGGGACAAAAAAAGAAAATCGCCTTCATCGCCGCGGCCCCGACGGCAGAAATCGCCAAGCAATTTGAGGAATATGGCGCGAGCGTAACTGTCTTAGGCGGGGAATGCATGAACCCTTCCTCGGAGGCATTCTTGGAGGCCCTCAAGAAAGCCAACGCGGAAACCGTCTTCGTCCTGCCCAACAACAAGAACGAGATCCTGGTCGCCGAGCAGGCCTGCTCTTGCCTCAAAGAAGGCAAAGGCATCGTGATCAAGACGAGCGACGTTGCAATCGGCATTGGGGTCGCTTCGGTGCTTGACTGCGAGAATCAAAGCGTGGAAGAAAACCTCGCCATCGCCGAGAACGAGATGAAGTCGGCTCTGTCTTTGAAAATCGGAAAAACTACGAAATCCGCGAAAATCAAAGGGACTCTCATCGAAGAGGGGAATTACCTCGGTTTTCTCCAAGGGAATGCGGTTTGCTATGGGCAAGACATCCCTTCTTGTTTCCGCGCTCTGCTTCATGAGGTGGAAGACGTGGGGGAGAAAGAGGTATTGACCGTTTTCTTCGGCGAAGGTGTGGAAGAAGAGGAACGCCGGGCGTGCCTAAAATCCGCCGAGGAGGTCTCTCCGTTCTTAGAGACCTATTCTTTGGATGGAAGCCAGAAGATATACCAAGTCTTAGCTTTGCTGGAGTGAAACCATGGAAGAGTCCCAAGACATCATCGAAGTGGAGGCCACCTACAAAGAGAAGCCTTCCCAAAAGGAGAAGAAGCCGCCTAAGCCCAAAAAGGCCAAATACCAATTTGGGCGCAGAATCGCTCTGTTCACCAAGATTGATTACTTTACTCTCCGGGCGTTTTTCCCTTCCTTCATTTTTGGCGGACTTGGAGTCCTTTTCTTCGGCATCGCCTTTTCCGAGAACCAAACGAACGCTGCTTGGCTGGTCCTTTTGATTGTCTCCGCCGCGGTGACGGGGCTTGCCCTTGTCGCGTTCTGCCTCCATTTTTTGTGGAGGTTCCTGATTCATCGATGGATGGAGAAAGACCCTAATTTTCAGTGAGGTGAGAGCCATGGTCGATATTCGCGTTGAGAATCTATGCAAAATCTATAACCAAGGGAAGGAAAATGAGGTCCGCGCTTTGAGCGGGGTCTCTTTTTCCGCGAAAGAAGGCGAGTTCATCGTCATCATCGGTCCCTCTGGGGCCGGGAAAAGCACGTTGCTGAATCTTCTGGGCGGGATGGACACCTCGACCTCCGGCTCTTATTGGATCGGTGGGCAGGATGCCTCCAAATTCAATGCCAAGCAGCTCCAAATGCTGCGAAGAGAGAAAATAGGTTTCGTTTTCCAGTTCTATAACCTTATGCCGAACTTGACTGCTTTGGAAAACGTCGCTTTGGCCGCTTCCGTCGTAGATGGGGGTTTCGATCCTAAGGAAACCTTGGAAAAGGTGGGTTTAGGAGGAAGACTCAACAATTTCCCCTCCGAGCTCTCCGGCGGGGAGCAGCAACGCGTCGCGATCGCCCGGGCCTTAGCCAAGAACCCGGACTTGCTCCTATGCGATGAGCCCACGGGGGCGCTTGATTCTAAGACCGGCGCATCCATTATCCAATTGCTCTTCGATGTTTGCTCTTCTTATAAGAAGACGGTTCTTCTAGTTACCCACAACGCCAAAATCGCCCTCGTGGCGAAACGCGTGATCAAAATCGCGGACGGAAAAATCGTGGGGGATGAGGTCAATGAGCATCCCCTTGCTCCTTCGGAGGTGACTTGGTGATGCATTCCCGTAAAGCGTCGGTTCTTCTCCTTTTGCTGCCTTTTTTGATTGCCTGCGTGGACCAAGGAGGGAACTCCTCTTCTTCGAGTTCTTTTCCATCCAGCGTTTCTTTTTCCTCTTCGCTGGATTCGGATTCTTCCTCTGCTTTTGATTCTTCTGAGGGTTCCTCCTCGGATCAAAGTTCCGAAGCATCTTCTTCTCTATCCGAATCCTCTTCTTTGGAACAGTTTCAGGAAAAGACGTTCTCCCACGTCTTCAAAAAAGCCGATTTCCCCGATTCTTCTAAAGGAGGCACCGCCTTCATCAATGGGATCGATTTCGCCTACACCCCCATCACTTTTTTGGGGCAAAACGCGGAAGGCATGCAAATCGGCTCTAACTCGAGGCCGCAGAAGAACCCCTTTGTTTTGTCTTTCTCTTGCCCGGATGGGGTGAAACTATGCTCCTATTCGTTCTATGCAAAGGGCTCCGGCTTCAGCGGATCCGTTTCTTGCGGCGAGCTTTCGAACCCTTTCTCGGAGCGGTCTTCCGCTTTGGTTGAGGTTTCTTTCGATGGCCTTCTAAACGATTCCTTCGCTTTGTCGATCCATTCTGATGGCAGCTATGCGTTCTATCTTTATTCGCTTTCCCTCACGTTCTTGGTTCCTGCCGTCTCTTCTTTCTCCCCAAGCAGCGATGAAGGGAATGCGAAGGCCTTGGTTCAGGGCCAAGGCAACGTGCCCGCGGCCAATTTCGCTCCGCTCCAGAAAGATGCCTATTATCAAGGGATGGATCTCACCCTCACCGGCCAGGCACTCCGGACCGAATTGGTTGAGAAATCTTCCTCCAAAACGCTTCAACGCTACGGCGACGCCAAGACGATGCTTCCCTATATCGACGAGAATCCAGCGAAGCCTGGCTATATGGTCGGTTTCTACGATGGGGATGATCTTTCTGCCTCCTGGGATGGCTGCTGGAACCGCGAACACGTCTGGGCCTGCGCCCACCTTCGCATTGAGGGGAAGGATGTGGATGTAC
>SFUB01000119.1 GCA_004561785.1 bacterium
ATGGGCAGGTAGAAGTTGGCAAATCATCCAGCATCCCGCTCGCAAAATAGTGCTTTTCTCGATTTAACTACACTGATTATGAGGTCGGCCTTCTCTTAATGTGTCCTTGACATGGGGTCCACATTAACGTCCTTTAGCTTCTCTTTTTTATCTTGTCCTGTTCTTCTTTCACCAGCGCCTTTGGGTCGGCCACGACCTTGTGGGGGATCGGCTTCCAGACCGTCTTGGTGAAGAGGCAGGCGATGTTCAAGAAGATCCCAGATAGATCGTATAAGGGCCAAAGGAAGAGCATGAGAAAGGCCTGCCAAGCTTTGAAGTGAACTCTTTTCCATTCCCGGATGAGGACGGCGGCGGCGGTGACGAAGCCACCGATGTACATCCCCACGACCGTAGAGATTAGGTAATTGAAGAAACTAGGCCAAGCATTGACCCCGGTGCAGAGGATCATGATGAGGCTGATGACCTGGTATAGGAACGGCCAGAGGAAGGAGAACAAAGTGAAGGGGAAATAGTCCCAATAGAGGTCGTATTTCTGCCAAGATGGCCTCTTGAAGAAAGAGGCCATGAGTTTGGGGCCGTATTTCCACCAGACGATGAGGCTCCCCTTCGCCCAGCGAAGCCTTTGCCGGAAGGAGATCTTCAGGCTTGATGGTTGCTCGTCGTAGAACTCCGCCTCCTCGCAGAAACCGAGATTCTCCTCCTCCGATGCGAGTAGGGTGCTCAGCTGGCAATCCTCAACGATTTCCGTCCAATGCCACCCGTCTTTCAGAATCCTGGACCTCAAAGCAAAACCCGTCCCGGCATAAGCTTGACTGTGGCAGTGGAGGACGGAGCGGGGCCGGATGACGGAAAGGGTGTTGCGGTAGAAATTGATCCCGTTGAGGGCGGTGATCCAGTTTTCATTGAGGTTTTTAATGTTGCGGTAACCGGACACGGCGGCGTAGTTCTCGGCTACGAAAGCGTCGTTGATCTTGGACAGGAAATCTGGGGCCAGGACATTGTCGGAATCGCAGAGGACGTAGGCGTAGTAGTCTTTTTCTAGATCTACCCTTTTCTTCATCTCCTCCATCATGAATTCCAAAGCGTACCCTTTGCGGGCATGCTCTTGATCATGACGTTCGTAGACAATGCATCCTTTTTCGCGGGCGATTTCCGCGGTTTTGTCCCCTTCAGAGCAATTGTCCGCGACGAGATAGATGTCGATGAGGCCCTGGGGATAATCCAAAGCGCGAATTGAATCGATCAGGTTTCCGATGACGGCCTGTTCGTTTCTCGCGGACAAAAGGAAGGCGTACCGGTTCTCTTTCTTCTGCTCCGGGTACTTCCTCTGCTTGGCGAATAGGCCGACCAGCAGATAAAAGGCGCGGTAGGCGGTCAAAACGCCGAAGAAAAGGGTGACGCAGGAAAAAACCAATTGGACATAAGCCTGGGCGGGGATTTCATACCCATTTTCCAAAGCATCCATGATGAGATTGATTCCCAGAAATCCGAAGAGCCAATCCTTGCAAAAAGTCCAGAATTCCATGCGGGGCCTATTGTATCCGAGGGCAGTTCGTTTTGCTACTTTTGCCAAAAACGCCCCGTTTAGAACGGAGGCGTCGCAAGACGAATTCGCCCCATTCATTTGATGATGAGGAGAGGCGGTTCCAAAAGATCCGCAAAAATCCTATTTTCCTTCGGTTGAGCGCGTTTTTTATATAAGAGGTATATCGTGCTGGCGTAGAAGGGGACGGCGATGCCCCGATTCAGAGAAGCTTGTCTGCGCGGATATGGGGATCGGGTCGAGGCTCGTTCCGGGCTTTCGGAAGGAGCGAATTCACGGTTTACTTCTCCTGATCGTCAGGAAGGCTCTGCGGTTCTAAGACAAAAGGCGCTCGGAATATCCTTCCATCGCGAAAATTAACAAAAACGAAAAAGAACCAATTCTCCCTAGGACCTATTTTTGCTTTGGGCTTTATGAAACATGGGAAATTTTCTTAGACTCGTTTCCGTGGTTTGAAGTTTGAATTGCGGGCTGCGATCGGCTGAAAAAATACGCGTCAGCATCGTAAGTATTGTTGATATTGCCCTCGTTTTTAGAGGCCTCATTTTCTCTTTTATTCGGAGTGGATTAGACGCTTTCTACAGGCGTAGCTTTGCTTGTTTCTCCTTGATTTCCTACTTTCGGAACCGCTTTGCCCCATAAAAAACAGCCCGAGAGCGTTACCAAATAAGAACATTTATAAGACAAAATTGAGAAGAAACCTGAATAAAAGAGAAAATGAGG
>SFUB01000035.1 GCA_004561785.1 bacterium
ATGCCCCTTATGGTTATTTGGTATACGGGGTTGATGACCATACCCACGAGGTTGTTGGAACCGCGTTTTCTTTGGATAATCAAAAGAGCTCCGGAATTAGCTATCGGATGTGGCTTAATTCCATTTTGTCCCCAAAGGGGCTTTTTGACTCGGACACATTCGAATGGACCAATGGGAAAAAAGTCACAATCATCCGCGTGAACAAAACGGACCGTGTAACTGCGACCTTCCAGGGAGACGAATATGGTAGGGTGGGCGATTCTTTGGTTTCTTTATCCAACGACCCCGCTTTAAGGCGCCGAATTTGGCAAAAGATTCTCAACAACGTCGGCGAAGACGATGCCGCTCTGTGCTCCATCAAAGAAAACGATTTGGAGCAGTTTTTGAATGTCGCTTCTTTTTATCGCCTTCTTCATCAAGACTTCCCGTCTCCTCAAGAAAGAGTCTCTCGGCTCATCAACGAAGGGTTCATCCTCCGCCGTGATGACGGGCTTTATGACATTACTTATTTAGGCGCTTTGTGCATTGGGGCTTCCTTTTCCCTTTTCCCTCCTTTGTACGGAAAAGGGGTTGAGGTTGTGACGTATTCCGGAACCTCTCGCGTCTCAGAAACAAGCATCCCGACTTTCTTTGAATCCGGATTTCTTCTGAATTTCGACTCCATCGTGGAATACATCCTAAACGCGATGGGATCAAAGGAGATTGTCACCACGGGTCTGAGAAACAGCGTAAACCCCATTCCGCCCATCATCGTTCGTGAGATGCTTTCCAACGCGATTGTGCATCAGGATTTTTCCAAAAACGGAGGAAAAATCTTGGTTGAATGCTTCCCGGACCGACTGGAAATGTACAACGATGGCAACCTCGCGATCGACGTAGACCGCATCGTCGATTATGCTCCCAGGCCCCAAAATCGCCACTTTGTCGAATTGCTGTCGCGTTTTCGGATTTGCGAAGGTCATGGGACGGGTTTCGACAAAATCGTGGCCGCCACCGATGAATACGTTTTGCCCCCCGTCCAAGTGAAAAAGGAAGAATACGGAGTGCGCGTCACCGTCTTCAAAAAGAAACCTTGGCAGGAATATACCGAAGAGGAGAAAGTCCTCGCGGTTTATCTCCATTGCTGCTTGGCCTACGTCGACAAGAAGAAAGCCACGAATGAAACGATCCGGAAACGGTTCGGCCTAGGCGAGCAAAGCAAATCCCAGATTTCGCGTCTCCTCGCTCTCTGCCTGAAGCAGGGCAGAATCCGGAAAAACTTGAATAACGCAGGCGTGCGAAACCTTTATTACTTACCTTATTGGGCCTGAGTTTTGTTGCGCATAACTCCTTGCCAATTGCAAACACCCGATGCCATCGAAAGAATTTAGTTGACCGTTTGTTGCTCGTTTGTTGCTGGACTCCCTATAACTCAAAAAGAAAAGCCGGCGGATCACTCCGCCGACTCATCATCAACTTGGATGGACTGGATCAGCACCTCGTTCCCTTCGACGAGATAGGTGTCCTCACTTTGGCAGTGGGGGCATTTCCTTCCGGTCGGAAGGGTTGGATAGGTTTTGTTGCAGGATTTGCAGTAGCTGATCCCTTTGGTGACGACGATGGTCAACTTGCATCCGGACATGTGCTTGGAGCGGTTCTCGCAAGCCCATTTCCAAACGTCTTCCAGATAACGGGGGACGACCCCGGACACTTCCCCAACCTCAAGGGTGACCCCTTTGACGGAGGAGAGGGATTTCTCCTCCGCCAAGGCGTCGATTTCCTTGATGATGTGGAAGGCGATTCCGAGCTCGTGCATTACCGCTCAATGGGCGGGACGGCGTTCCCGGTGTGCTTGTTGGGGTTGTTCTTGTTGGCCTTCTTGAAGGCTTTCCTCTTCTTCGCCATCATCCTGGCTTCTTTGGAGCCGGAGTGGGCGATGATCTTGAGGCCTCTCTTCAAGGCATAGGGGATCAACCCAGGGATCTTGTCGTCCCCGTTGCGCATCCTCGAAGCCTTCGGATGGTCGCGGAAGAGATGGATGGCGTCGAACTCGCAGCGGGTCGTGCAGATGCCGCAGCCGATGCACTTATGCGGATCGACGATCGATGCGCCGCACTGGAGGCAGCGGCCGGTTTCGATTTTGACCTGCTCTTCGGTGAGGGTCTTGGAGGCGTCGCGGAAGGACTTCTTCCAATCGAAGGAATCGTCCATCCCGGCCTCTTGTCGTCCGGCGTGGTCGTAATCCTTCGGGAAGAGGATGTCTTCTTTGTCGATGGGGAGGAAGTAGCGGCGGTCGCGTCCGATGGTGAGCGAGGCGTTGAAGGGCGAGACGAAGCGGGCCAAGGATTCGGCCGCCTCATGGCCCTGCCCGATCGCGTCGATGACGAATTTCGGGCCCGTGTAGACGTCGCCGCCGACGAAGATGTCTTCTTGGGCGGTCTGATAGGTGAATTTGTCGGCGATAGGATAGTTGCCGTGCCAGAAGGTGACTTTGCTGCCTTTGAGCAAGTCGCCCCATTCGATGGTCTGTCCGATCGCGAAGATGATCTTGGAGGCCGGGACTTCGATTGTGTCGTTCTCGTCATAGACGGGGGAGAAACGCTTGGTCTCGGGGTCGATGGTGCGGAGGCACTTCTTGAGGACGATGCCCCTCACCTTGCCGTTTTCGTCGACCAAGACCTCTTTCGGGCCGTATTGGCAATGGATGGCGACGTCTTCGTCTTTGGCTTCCTGGACTTCGATCTTGGTGGCCGGCATGGTCTCCTCGGATTCGAGGCAGAACATGGAGACGGTCTTGGCGCCGAGCCTGTGGGCGGTGCGGGCGCAGTCGATGGCGACGTTGCCGCCGCCGATGACGACGCAGTCGCCCTCGATCTTCTGATTCTGGTTCTCTTGGACGGATTTGAGGAAGGAGACCGCGATTTCGGTCCCTTCGGCTTGGTCATTGGCCACGCCGGGGCGTCTGCCGCCTTGACAGCCGATGGCGATGTAGAAGGCTTTGTAGCCTTGGGCGCGGAGTTCGTCGAGGGTGATGTCCTTGCCGACTTCGACGCCGGTCTTGATCTCGACGCCGAGGTCTTTGATGACTTCGATTTCGGCGTCGATGACGTTCTTCTCAAGCTTGTAGGAGGGGATGCCGTAGGTCATCATGCCGCCGGCCTTCTCGTTCTTCTCGAAGACGGTGGGGTGATAGCCCTTGACGGCGAGGTAATAAGCGGCGCTCAAGCCGGCCGGGCCGCCGCCGATGATGGCGATCTTCTCCTCGAAGTCGCCGTAGACTTTGGCGATGACCTTCTCCGGGATGGAGCGGGTTTTGGGGTCGAGTTCCCTCTCGGCGAGGAATTTCTTGACCGCGTCGATCGAGACGGCTTGGTCGATGTTCGCGCGGGTGCAGGCGGTTTCGCAGCGCTTGTTGCAGATGCGTCCGCAGACGGCGGGGAAGGGGTTCTCCCTCTTGATGAGGGCGAGGGCTTCATCATAGCGGCCCTGGTTGGCCAATTTGAGGTAGCCTTCGACGGCGACGTGGGCCGGGCAGGCGGTTTTGCAGGGGGCGGTGCCGGTCGGATAGGTGTTGTAGCGGGCGGTGTCCCTGTAGTTCTCGTCCCAAGCGTATTTGCCCCATTTGATTGCGTCGGGGAGGACGGCCTGGGGATAGGTCTGCTCGGATCCGTCTTTCTTGCAGAGCTTCTGGCCGAGCTTGACGGCGCCGGCAGGGCAGGATTCGACGCAGCGGCCGCAGGCGACGCAGTTCTTGGGGTCGACTTTGGCGGTGTAGGCGCTGCGGGAGAGATTCGGGGTGTTGAAGAGCAAGGAGGTGCGGAGGGCGTTGCAGATCTTCACGTCGCAGTTGCAGATGTCGAAGATGTGGTCTTCGCCGTCGATGTTGGTGATCTGGTGGACGTAGCCGTTGTCCTCGGCTTTCTTCATGATGCGGAGGGCTTCTTCCTTATCGATATATTTGGCCCTTCCGGTCTCGACCGCGTAGTCGGCCATGTCGCCGAGCTGGATGCACCAGTTCTCGGGGTCATCTTCGCAGCCTTCTCCGAGTTTGGCCCTGGAGTAGCGGCAGGAGCAGATGCCGGAGGCGATGTGCCCGTCGTATTTCTTGAGCCAGTAGGAGATCTTCTCGAGTTTGATGGATTCCTGGTTGTTCTCGATCGCTTTCTCGACCGGGATGGTGTGCATGCCGATGCCATCGCCGCCTTCGGGGACCATCGGGGTGATGGGCTCGAGCGGGAGGAAGGTCATCCTCTCGAAGAAGTTGGCGACCGGCGGGTTGGCGTCGGTGGCTTTCCTGGTGGAGTTGAAGAGCTCCGCGGATCCCGGGACGAAGAAGGAAATGCGATACCTCTTCTCGCGGCTCGGGTTGGCGCCGGGGATCGGGCCGTCGTCGTTATAGTGATCGCCGTAATCGTATTCGATGATGCCGTGCATGACCGCGCGGTGGAGGATTTCCTTGAAGGCCAAAGGCTCCTTGTAGTCGGCCTTGTTCATCTCGTAGAGCTGATCGAAGCTATACCATTTGCGGAGCTTCATCTTGAGCATGAAGTCCACTTCGGGCTCGGTGATGATTTCGCGGAGTCCCCAGTATTCGGGGGAGTTCACGTTCGCGCCTTTGAGCAAGGTGGCCGCGTTGTCGGTGATTTTCCTCGCGAGTTTGAAGTACTTCTTTGCGAGCCGCTTCTCCTCTTCGGTTTGCGGTTCGACCCCTTCGTACTTGGATTGGGTGTCTTTGGTGAGACGGAAGATCTCAGGCATGTTTTATTTCCTCCAATTTTGAAATGCTTTTTCGAAGTAGGCGGCCGCCTCATCCATGCCTTGCCCGGTTTTGGCCGAGATCGGCAGGATGGCTGCGCGGGGGTTGCAGGAAGCAAGGAATCCCGCGGCTTTCTCGTAATCGAAGTCGAAGAAGGGTAGCGCGTCCATCTTGTTGATGAGGACGGCGTCGCAGTAACGGAACAGCTTCGGGTAATTGGTTACCTTCTCGGTTCCGTCGGCGACGGAGATGAGGGCGACGTTGAGGTGGCTGCCGGAATCGAATTCGGCGGGGCAGAGGAGATTGCCGACGTTCTCCAAGAAGAGAAGGTCGAGCCCCTCCGGGAAATCCTTCAGGGCCTCTTCCACCATGCCGCTGTCGACGTGGCAGAGCGAATCGGTGTGGATCTGGATGGAAGGCACTCCGGTGAGGGAGCTCACTTTGTCCGCATCCACCCGCGAATCGAGATCGGCTTCGATGACGCCGAGGCGGTGAGAGGCCTTCAGCCGGTTGATGAGGCCGACCAAGGTCGTCGTCTTGCCCGCCCCCGGGCTAGACATCAGGTTGATCAGGAACGTACCTTTCCTTTCAAGCTCTTCCCGAACCCTGTCCCCGTCCTTTTTCATCGAGGAGAAGACGGACTCGTTGAGCTTGATCGTTCGAAGGCGCGTCATTTCATTCCTTTCGCTTTGGGCCAATTTTAATAGGAAATGCCCAGTATTTCTATAAATATTGTACGTGCGCGCGATGTTAATCAAAATTAAAACAGCATTTTTGAGCGTCAATGAAAAACGGTCATGCACCCATTTTGGCTGGGATAGACGGCTTTTTAAATTGCCTTTTTTCGGCTTTTGGAACATAGGAAAGAGACGCCGACATTTCTTTCTTCGGGCCGGTATAATCTTGCTCTTGCCCTTTAGATCAAAAATGGGACTGAATCAATGAAAAGCCGCCTTGATGCCTGAAGTTTTGACAAATCATCCCTTTTGTTCAAAGCCACGATCTTTTCATAACGCGCCTCTTGGGCTTTTCCATTCGACCGGAAACGAAACCCGTTTTCGTCTTTCTTCCGTTTTCCCAAAAGGGTCCGCGGAAGGGATGGGAAATCGATTTTCCGGTATTTAGTCGATAATAAAAGACGGATTTCCGCGTTTTTCCCTTTATTCCTCTCGTTTTTAGATAGAAGTCGGCGGCACTCGCCCCTCGTCAAACGCCGGGCAAGCCGCTGTCTCGATGCTATTGAAACGACGGTGTTTTCCTGAATTCACGTGATTGGGAAAAGCGGGCAAGCCTCTTTTCCCTTATACTGAGAGGGCCATGATAACTTTATTCAACCTTCTGCCCGAAGCGGGTCAGACCTTCGCCTTTGATTGGATCTCCTTGATCTTCCTCGTCGTGCTGCTTGCTGCGGTTTTCGATGGCATCCGAAAAGGGTTCGTGAGAAGCCTTCTTTCCTTCTTCGCCATTTTGATCGCCTTCGCCTTGGCCTACCTTTTGGCCAAGCCCATGGCCAATTGGCTCTACGGGATCAATGGCTGGGGGTCTTCCTTGACCACCTCTTTCTCCGACTTCTTCCTGAAATCCGGGGCGGAACACCCGTTCACCTCCGGGAACGCGGCCTATGACGCGATGATCAAGACTTATTTCGGATCTTTGAATCCCATGGAATGGGTTGTGTCCAAATCCGATCTCCAGACCGTCCTTCCCGGGGCCGAGACCACGGTTCTCAATGCGGCGATGTCCTCCGTCTCTTTGCCTTCGTTTTTGGATGGCTACGTCCGGAACTTCGTCCTGAACGCCGTTCCCGAGACCGCCGCTTACCCTTTGTCCATTTATCTCGGCCAATCCGCCGCGAGCCTCCTATTGATCGCGATCTCCTTCGCCGCCCTCTTCATCCTCTTCTGGATCGTCGTCAAGATTATGGCCGTGCTGATCGGCAAGGCCCTTTCCCACGTGCCGATGGTGCGCTGGCTCGATAAGCTTCTAGGCGCCTTCTTCGGCGTCTTCGTCGCTTTGATCGACATCAGCCTGCTCTCCTCCTTGCTGGTCTCTTTGTCTTCGATCCCTGCCTTCTATTCCTTCTTGGACACCTCCCTCAAGCTCTCCGATCCCACGATTTACACGATCGGCAAGGCTTTCTACAACAACAACCTTGTCGAATACCTGCTCGGCTATTTCTCTTCTTGGATTCCCGCTTTGTCGAGTCCTGCTTCTTCCTCTTTAAGCGCCTTCTCTTCCTTTTTGAAGTAACCCGCCCCTCATTTTGCTAGAATGAGTCCATCTTCAGGAGGATTTTTATATGACGCCTACGCCGAAATGGCTTCAGAAAGCCGTGTTCTATGAGATCTACCCCCAGAGTTTTTTCGACACGAACGGAGACGGAATCGGGGATCTAGGCGGGGTCGAGGAGAAACTCGACTACATCGTTTCGATGGGTTTCAACGCGATCTGGCTGAACCCGATCTTCGAATCGATGTTCTTCGACGCCGGATACGATGTCTCCGACTATAAGAAAGTCGCGTCCCGTTACGGGGGCAATTCGGCTTTGACCTCCTTGATCAAGGCCTGCCATGAGAAGGGCATCCATCTTCTTTTGGACTTGGTCCCGGGCCATACCTGCATCAATCACGAATGGTTCAAGCAATCCTGCAAGCCTGAGGAAAACGAGTACACCGATCGCTTTATCTGGAACAAAGACATCTGGAACGTCGACCCCAAATTCAATTGGATCCGCGGCTTCTACGACCGCAACGGGGCGGCGATGGTCAATTTCTTCTCCATCCAGCCCAAACTCAACTATGGCTTTGCCCGCATCGAGCACCCCGAATACGAGGAGCCGATTGATGGCGAAGGCCCGAGGAAGACGCTCGAAGCCATGGAGGACGTCGTCCGTTTCTATCTGAAGCAAGGGATCGACGGCTTCCGCGTCGACATGGCCGGCTGGCTCGTCGCCCGCGACGACGACAACACCGCCACCCCCAAGGTCTGGAAGAGGTTCTTCGAGGCCATCAAACCCGAATTCCCCGAATCCGCCTTCGTCTCCGAATGGGCCGTGCCCGCCCATTCCCTCCCCGCCGGGTTCGACATGGATTTCATGCTCCAGGACCTCCATTACAATTCGTACGGTTTGCTTTGCCGCGCCGAGAGAGGGAAGCATCCTTTCTTTGAGAAGGAAGGCGACAACGAGACCGCCGTGAAGTACTTCGAAATCGTGAATCCCCAGGTCGAGGAAGCGTTGAAACAAGGCCGCTACCTCGCCATGATCAGCGGCAACCACGACACCACCCGCCTCTCCGAATGGCTCGATGCCAAAGAAGCTTCCTTGCTCTATCTCTTCATGGCGAGCTTCCCCAACGTCCCCTTCTTCTATTACGGCGATGAGATCCTGATGCATTATCTCAAAGGCATCTCTTCCGTCGAAGGCGGATATAACCGCACCGGAAGCCGTTCGCCGATGCAGTGGGACACGAGCCTGCCTAGCGCCGGCTTCTCCTCTTCGGCGAAGACCTACATCCGCCTCGATGAGGATCGCGCTGGGCTGTCCGTCGAGGAACAGGAAAAGGATCCGGACTCCTTGCTCTCCAATCTCCGGAAGATCCTGCTTTTCAAAGCCAAGCATGCGGCTTTGGATAATGACGCCTCCTATAGGATGCTCGAAAACGGGAAGAACGGGGTCCTCATCTACGAAAGGGAGAAAGGCGGAGAGAAACTCCGCGTCTACCTCAACCCCCGCGGAGAAGGGAAAGCCTTCTCTGCATCGGGTGAGATCCTCTTCGCTTTGGGGGAGGCCTCCCTGGAGAACGGGTCTTTGTCCTTGGGCGAACAATCCGCCTGCGTCGTCAAATTAGCTTAAACTCGCAAAACGGCTTTCTGATTCAGGAGGCCGTTTTCTTGTGCCTAAAGAGTCATCCATAAACTCCCCAAAAAACCGAAACGCTTCAACGGATTGCTTGGGAAAAGGGTCTTCTAACTAAAATTTTTGCAAGTTCTTGCATTTTTTGTAGTTATTGGGTTATTCGTTTCCACCTAATCCCCCGGCTGGGATGATTAGGCCGGAGGAATGGGACTAAGAACGGATTGAACCCAGCATACGCGGAATCGGCGATCAGGAAGCCGAACTGGAAGCGGAACTTGGGGTAGGTTATGGTGAGAATCGCCTTTTTGTCCGTGGACTTTCCCCTCGACCGAGCCGTATTGCCGTAGTTGGCTCCGGGGTGGGATCCGACGTGCCTCTTGTTTTTCTTTCATGATCGAGGACGAACTTTGCAAAATATAAGGCATCAAGATATAAAAAACCTCCGCTTGCAGGAAACGGAGGGGGGATTTCGATCGCTTTGAAATTCGCTCAGCGGAGCAGACAATCCGCGGTCGCTTCGTTGGTGGCGAAGGGGATGTTGTAGACGGCAACGATCCTCATGAGGGCCTTCACGTCCGGATCGTGGGGCTGGGCCTGAAGGGGGTCCCAGAAGAAGACGATTTTCTGGATGCGCTTGTTGGCGATCTCGGATCCGATCTCAAGGTCCCCGCCCAAAGGGCCGGAGAGGTATTGCTTCACCTGGAGCCCGGTGGCGTCCTGAACCATCTTGGCGGTGTGCCCGGTTCCGCAGAGGAAGTAATGGGAAAGCTCTTCTTTGTGCTTCATGGCCCAAGCGACCATTTCGGCTTTCTTGTTGTCATGGGCCACTAAGGCCAACGTGGGTTTGCTGTTATCCATGGCGACATGATAACAGGGAAAACGATCTTTTCCTCAAGAAAGCGGATTCCCGGAGCAAGAACTTTTTACCTGCTCTTTTTGAAGGTAAAGTTTTTCTTTCTCGAAGTCTTCTCCAGAGGGTGTTGAATAAGCTTTTCCCTCTTTGCATCATATGAATGTCAAACAAGGGCGTCTTAAATATTTCACAAAGTTTAATAATGTGGAAACCGGGCGCGAATGGGTCTAACATAAAGCAGGAGGAACCGTTCATGAACATCATTGTTTCCAAAAACAAAGAAGAACTGGCGGAGAAGGCCGCGCTTACGGTCAAGGAACTCGTTTCCAAAAACCCCAAGGCGACTCTTGGCCTCGCCACCGGGAGCAGCCCGCTGGAGCTCTACGCCCATTTGGCTTCCTATTGCCGAGAGGGCCTCTCTTTCTCGGAAGTGAAAAGCTTCAACCTCGACGAATACATCGCTTGCCCCATCGTGGAGCAGACCTATGCCTATTTCATGAAGGAGAACCTCTTCTCCAAGATCGACATCCGCCTCGAGAACACCCACTTCCCCAACCAGAAGGATCCGGAAGCCTATGACGCGGAAATCGAAGAAGCCGGCGGAGTGGATCTTCAGATCCTCGGCATCGGCAGGAATGGCCACATCGGCTTTAATGAGCCGGGGACCTCTCACGATTCCAAGACCCACATCATCGATTTAACCGAATCCACCCGCAGCGCGAATGCGCGCTTCTTCCGCAACGACATCGACTTGGTCCCAACCCAAGCCGTCTCCATGGGGCTATCCACCATCATGAAGGCCAGGAAGATCGTCTTGATCGCCAACGACGTCACCAAAGCCGAGCCGATCGCCGCCCTTCTTATGAAAAAGAAGACCCTCGATGTTCCGGCCACCGTCTTGCTCGACCATCCCGACTGCGACGTTTTCCTGACCGAAGACGTCTACGAGGCGGCCAAGAAACTTGTCGAGGCCAGCCATGATTAAGTTCGGCACCGGCGGATTCCGCGGAGTCATCGGCGACGACTTCGTGAAATCCAATATCCAGACCATCGCCGAGGCACTTTCGGAGGTATCCGCCCCTTTGGGGAACAAGCCCCTCGTGATTGGCTATGACAACCGCTTCATGTCCGACTTCGCGGCTAAATGGTTCGCCGAGGTCTGCATGGCCCATGGGATCAAAGTCTATTTGACCGCGACCTCCGTCCCGACCCCTTTGGTCATGATGGCCACCCGGGACAAGGGATTCGACTTCGGGGTCATGATGACCGCGAGCCACAATCCTTATATCTTCAACGGGGTGAAAGTCTTCACGCAAGGCGGGGTCGACGCGGATGTTTCTTTCACCTCGATGCTTGAGAAGAAGATCGCCGCAGTGAAGGAAATCCATGCCATCGAGATCGAGGAAGGGCAATCCAAAGGGCTTTTCGAGGTCTTGGATTATCTCCCTGCTTACATCGCTTCCATCGAATCCTTCCTGTCTCCGAAGGCCAAACACAGTCCCCTGAAGGTTCTGTTCAACAACATGAACGGAGTCGGGATGCGTTCGATTCTTCCGATCGCCAAGGACCTCGACATCGCGGAGTTCGATTCGATCAACACCGAGCATGACGCCTTCTTCTCCTTTTGCGATCCTAATCCCGCCAAGCAGAACATCATGGGCGACTTCCGCGACCAAGTCATCACCGGGGGATATGACTTTGGGATGGCCACCGATTCCGACGCCGATCGCCTTGGCATCATCGACGAAAAAGGGAATTACGTCGACGCCAACGAGATCATGGCCTGCCTCTATTATTACCTCGTCACCTACCGTGGCATGAAAGGCGACATCGTCAAAAACGTTGCCACTTCCACTTTGGTGGATGACATCGCCTTGGCCTTGGGGGCGAAATGCCACACCGTGGACGTCGGCTTCAAAAACATCTCCGCCGGCATCAAGGAATACGATGCCTTGCTCGGCGGGGAGAGCAGCGGAGGCCTCACCGTGAGGGGATATCTCTTCGGCAAGGACTCCTCCTTCTCGAGCTCCCTCTTCTTGGAGATGGTCACCGTCATGGGCAAGAAAGTCTCTGAGATCGTCCAAGAAGTCAAACAAAAAGCTGGATACGCCCATGTCTTTTTGGAAGATTTCTACGAATTCCGCTCTCGTTCGGAGGATATGCTGAAATACGTCGAGAATCATACTCCGGAGTTCTCCGAGCCTTTGGAGTCCTCGGAGACCTATGGGGACAACGTGATCTATAAGTTCTCAGGCAGAAGGTTCGCGTTGATCCGCCTCTCCGGGACCGAACCGAAATTCCGCCTCTTCGCCGAGATGGGCGATGAGAAAGGAGCCTCCGAGGCCATCGAGACGCTGAAGAAATACCTCGAGAAAGCCGACCAAGCCGCTTCGCGGGCCTGAAATCTTGCGCGGATAAGGACCGTCTGAGTTGGACGGTCCTTTTTGTTTCGGGGGTGTGCCGTTCTGGAAGAGGCACCCTTCCGGCGAAGCGGCTTCGAAATGAATATTTCATGAAGTTAAATATTTGATGAAACCTTATGTGAACTGCGTTATAGTATGGACGTGTAAGCGGTTACGAAACCGGAAAGCGAGCGATTATGCAGAAAAAGAATCTATTCTTGGCCCTTGGACTTGGGGCTTTGGCCTTGGTTGGGACCGTTGGGGCTTCCGCCAAACTCCTCAGCAAAGACGCGATTCCCGCCTACGGGGCGCTGGAGAAAGTCGAAGATGACGAATACGTGTATGCGAGTTTTGGCTACAACAAAGTGGCCGCGGATTCCTTCAATAACGGCAAAGAACTTCTCAAGACCGCAGAAGGCAAGAACAACGGCTTCTCTTGGTCCGTCGACGGCAACGCCGACCACAAATGGGCAGTGAGCTATCAAAACGCCGAAAGCAACGGCAGCTCCTATGCCTATTACGCTTGGAGCAACCGCTATCTCCTCGGCGCGAATTCTGGAGACAGCGCCCCGAAGGCGACCTTAGATGGGGTGAACGGCAACCTCTTGACCATGTCCACATCCGATCCCATTTGGGGAGGGGTTGCGACTTATGCCCAAGCCCACAATCCCGGCGGTGACGCATCCGCCGCCTCCGTCGGGCTCATGATGCAATACGACGTCGCCTCTTTGAATGACCTC
>SFUB01000120.1 GCA_004561785.1 bacterium
AAGAACAAGGTGCCCAATGCATCCCGGTCTCCTGCCAAATCGAATACGAACTCTCCCAATTGAACGAAGAAGACCGCGCCGTGTTCCTCTCCGACCTCGGCACCGAGGAATCCGGCCTCAACAAACTTGTGACCGCGGCCTATAAACTCCTCAATCTCTCGACCTTCTTCACCTGCGGAAGCGACGAATGCCGCGCTTGGACCTTCCGCAACGGCATGACCGCCCCCGAATGCGCAGGGGTCATCCACACCGATTTCCAAAAAGGCTTCATCAAAGCGGAGGTGTACGATTTCGACGCCTTGCACGCCTATGGCTCGGAAAACGCGGTCAAGGAAGCGGGCAAACTCCGCCAAGAAGGGAAAGATTACGTCATGAAGGACGGAGACATCGTGTTCTTCCGGTTTAACGTATGAGCCACGCCTTCCGCATCGGATACGGGGAAGACATCCACCGCCTTGGCCCGAACCGAAAACTGATTCTCGCCGGGGTGGAAATCCCTTATGAACTCGGCCTGATCGGCCATAGCGACGCCGACGTGGTGTTCCACGCGGTCTCCGACGCCCTCTTGGGGGCGCTTGCCCTCGGGGACATCGGGAAATACTTCCCGCCCAACGACCCCCGATACGAGGGTTACGATTCCTCCCTCATTCTCAAAGAATGCTATGCGATGGTGCAGGAAAAAGGATATCGCCTGGGGAACCTCGACGTGGCCTTGCTCTGCGAAAAGCCCCACTTGTCGCGTTATTCCCTGGCCATGCGCCAAAACCTCGCTTCCTTGCTTTCTTCCCCCATCGAAGACATCGGCCTGCAACTCATGACCAACGAAGGCCTTGATGCCGTCGGGGAAGGGAAAGCGATCCGCGCCACCGCCATCTTGTTACTCGAAAGGACCCAAAAATGACCAACGAAGAACTGTTAAAAGAAACGTTGCGCCTCGCCGCGGAGGCCATCGGTTTGTCCATCGACCCCGCTCAAATCGTCATTGAGCACTCCCGCGACACCGCCCATGGGGATTATTCCACGAATGCGGCGATGCGGTTTTCCCGTTTGGCCCAGAAAAAACCGCTGGACCTTGCCAAAGAACTCGTTTCCGCGATATCTTCTCCAATGCTCGAAAAAGTCGAGATCGCCGGTCCGGGATTCATCAATTTCTTTTTGAAGAAGGACGCCCTTCAAGGGGTCGTCGAACGCATTATCCAAGAGGGCGACGACTATGGCCGCAGCCCCAAAAAAGGAATCAAGATCAACGTCGAATACGTTTCCGCGAACCCCACGGGGGACCTGCACCTCGGCCACACCCGCTGCGCCGCGATCGGCGACAGCATCGCCTCGCTTTTGGATTTCGCGGGATACGACGTCACCCGCGAATATTACGTCAATGACTGCGGAAACCAAGTCGAGCACCTCGGCCATTCCCTCCGCATCCGCTACTTAGAACTCTTCGGGGTGGAAGGCGCGGTTCTTGACGAAGACGATTACCATGGCCAGGACTTGATTGAAATCGCCCAACGGATCAAAGACCGTTATGGGGACGCTTATCTCGAAGACAACCAAGAATCCCACGATTTCTTCATCCGTTTCGGAATCGACGCGGAATTGCAAAAGATCCGCGACGACCTCGATGCCTTCCGCGTTCGGTTCGACAAAGTCACCTACGAATCGGACATCCGAAAAGACGGCAAGATCGAGAAAACCCTCGAATTCCTCAAGCCCTATCTCTACCAAAGCGAAGGGGCCACCTACCTCGCCACGTCGAAATTCCTCGACGACAAGGATCGCCCGGTCATCAAAGCGGATGGGTTCTATACCTATTTCATGCCCGACATCGTCTACCATTACGACAAGATGGCCCGCGGATTCGATTATTTGATCGATGTCCTGGGAGCCGACCACCACGGCTACATCGCCCGCATGAAGAGCGCCTTAATGATGAAGGGCTATCCCGAAAACGTGCTTTCCGCGGAATTCGTGCAAGTCGTCCGGGTGTTCCGCGACGGCCAAGAAGTCCGGATGTCCAAACGCACGGGCAAAGCCATCGCCCACCGCGACCTCGTGGAAGACGTCGGGGTGGACGCCGTCCGGTATTTCTTCTCCGAGCGTTCCCAATCGAGCCACCTCGATTTCAACTACAACCTCGCGACGGAACAATCCTCCAACAACCCGGTCTATTACGCCCAATACGCCCACGCGCGTTGCTGCAGCGTTCTTTCCCTGGGGCAAGACATCCCCC
>SFUB01000121.1 GCA_004561785.1 bacterium
AAATGGAGGTCTTGCCCAACAAAGGCTGCGACCCCGAGGTCCCATGGACTATTCTGCGGGTCGAGGGATGTGTTTCCCTCTTCTTCGCCAAAGACTTCCTTTGGAAGATCTACGCGGAGCGCGGGTACGAAGGGGTTCTCCCCAACGGCATCAGGATTGGCACCAAGACAGAAGAGGCGCTTCAGATGGATCCAGACCTTGAGGACGACGACTGGAACGAGGTCTATGTCTCCAAAAACGGGTATTGGCTCGAAGACAGCTTGGAAACGGGCGAAATCGAGTCCATCTCGGTCTTCATCAAGACGGTCGAAAACGACGATGAGTTCTACTCATATGAGTGGGCGAACGGAAACAAGATCGCCAACTAACGCAATATAACCTTAGAATTGAGCCAGTGGAGAACCGCCAAGCCCCCTTGGCGGTTTTCTTTCTGGCTCCTTTTCGATTCCCCGTTTCTTTTTCGCCCCAGAATCACTAAAATAAGGCAAATGAAGAAATACATCCTGTCCATTGACCAGGGCACGACGTCGACCCGTGCCATTTTGGTCAACAAGTATGGCGAAGAAGTCTGCAAAGCGCAGCGTCCGGTCGATTGCGTTTTCCCTCGGCCCGGCTGGGTCGAAGTCGATGCCGACCGCATCTGGATCTCGGTCATCGACGTCCTCAACGAGTTATTGGTCTTGGGCGACGTCTCCATGGACGACATCGCGGGGATTGGCTTGACCAACCAACGCGAAACCACCGTCGTGTGGGAGAAATCCACGGGCAGGGCCGTCCATAACGCGATCGTCTGGCAATCCAAGCAAACCCAGGAACTTTGCGATGAACGCGCTTCTTATAGCGACTTCATCCATAAGAAGACCGGCCTTCGGATGAACCCCTATTTCAGCGCCTCCAAAATCCGTTACATCCTCGACGCCATCCCCGACGGCCAAGCCCGCGCCGAACGCGGGGAGTTGCTCTTCGGCACCATCGATTCCTGGCTGATCTACAAGATGACCAGAGGCCAGGTGCACGCGACCGACGTCTCCAACGCCTCCCGTACCTTGCTGTTCGATATCTTCCGGATGGCCTACGACAAAGAACTCTGCGACATCTGGGGCATCCCCATGAACATGCTCCCCGAAGCCAAAGAGAACAGCACCGATTACGGAGAAGCCTCCTATTTCCCGGGGCACGTCCATATCTATGGGGTCGCCGGAGACCAGCAAGCCGCCTTGTTTGGGCAATGCTGCTACCGCAAAGGCGATTCCAAAAACACCTATGGCACCGGATGCTTCATGCTCATGAATATTGGCCATACCCCGATTCTCAGCAAAGAAGGGTTGCTCACCACCGTTGCCTGGAAGGAAAACGGGGAAACGACCTACGCCCTCGAAGGTTCCGTCTTCATCGGAGGGGCCATCGTCCAATGGCTCCGCGACCAAACGAGGTGGTTCGAGGATTCCCCCGATTCGGAATTCTACGCGAACAAAGTCCCCGACACCGCGGGAGTCTATTTCGTCCCCGCTTTCGTCGGGCTTGGCACGCCTTGGTGGGATGATGATACCCGCGGGGCCATCTTCGGGTTGACCCGTGGGGCGGAACGCCACAACATCACCCGCGCCGGCCTCGAATCCATCGCCTACCAATCCAAAGACGTCATCGAAACCATGAAACGGGAAGCGGGCCTTGACCTCCATTCCTTGCGCGTCGACGGAGGGGCTTCCGCCAACGATTTGCTGATGCAATTCCAAGCCGACATCCTCCAATGCCAAGTTCACTTGCCCGTTTGCCTCGAAACCACCGCGCTAGGAGCCGCCTATTTCGCGGGTCTTGCCTGTGGGTTCTACGATTCCAAGCGCGACATCGAATCCAACCACGGCATCCGCAAGAGATTCCAACCCCGCATGAGCAAAGAAGAAGCGGAAGAACGTTACGATGGATGGCTCTGCGCCATCGCCGCCGCCCGCGCCTTCAAGAACGGCAAGCTGGAATCCCTGCAGTGCTCCACCTGCGATTCCCACGGTCCCGAGGGCTGCAGCCACTCCTGCAGCAGCTGCGGTCACTAGGAATTAACGGATTGCCGCACGCCGAGGGTCCGCATTCGCTGCGGGCCCTCTTTTTTGGTCGGAGCGCGAGGTGCCGTGCAAGCAGGGAACATCGTACTTGGTGGTTTCGCCCCTTGCCCCAAGAGTAGCTTGCGGTTTGGCTCGGCGTCTGTTTCTGGAGG
>SFUB01000122.1 GCA_004561785.1 bacterium
CCCGCAAGCGATCGTCCTCGCGGATCCTTCCCTCGAAAAGAACGCCGCCTTGGAAGCTCGCAAACTCGGAATCCCCGTCTTTGCTCTCTGCGACACCAACGATGATCCCGAAATCGTCGACTTCCCCATCCCGACCAACAACGACGCCACCAGCGCCATCAAACTCATCGTCGGCGTTCTCGCTGACGCCGTCGTCGAAGCCCGCGCTGGGGTGACCCAAATCGCTTACGTCAAGGACGAAGGCGAAGAAGCGACCATGGCCGATGCCATCCGCGTTGCCGATATCGCCGCTGAACAACACCGCGCCGCTGTCCGCGCCGCCCGCAAGGCTCGCGAAGAGCGCTATGCCAAGATGCGCGCCGAACGCGAAGCCCGCTTCCAAGCCCGCCGCGCCGCCGCTGCCGGTGGAGAAAAACCCCAAGAAGCCCCCAAGGCCCAGGAGACCAAATAACAATGGCTACCCCGACCATTGACCAAATCAAAGCCCTCCGCGATCGTACCGGCGCGGGGATCATGGACTGCAAAAAAGCCCTTATCGAAGCCGAATGCGACATCGAAAGAGCCATTGACGTCCTCCGCGAAAAAGGAATCGCCAAAGCCGTGAAGAAATCCGGCCGCGTCGCCGCCGAAGGCCTCGCCCTCATCAAAGCCGACGCGAAGAAAGCCGTCATCCTCGAACTCAATTGTGAGACCGACTTCGTTTCCTCCAGCGACAAATTCCAAAAGCTCATCCAAGATTGCTTGGATCTTTGCTTCGAAAAAGAATGCGCGAATGTCGAAGAAGCCCAAGCCGCCTGCGCGGACCTCATGGCCGAAGCGACCATCGCCATGGGAGAAAAGTTCCAACTCCGCCGCTACGCTCTCGTTCGCGCCGAAGGGGAACAAGCCTTTGGTTCCTACATCCACATGCACGGCAAAATCGCTGCCTTGGTCGTTCTTTCCAAAGACCTCGGCGAAGGTAACCGCGGCCTTGCCATGACCGTCGCTTCCGCCGCTCCGGAATATTTGACCCTCGCGGATGTCCCGGCCGCCGACCGCGCTCGGGAACTCGCGATCGCCCAAAAGGAAGTCGCCGAAGATCCGAAGCTCCAATCCAAGCCCGAGAACGTTCGCGAAATGATCGCCCAACGCAAAGTCGACTCCCGCCTTGGCGAGAACTGCCTCGAAGCCAAGCCCTATGCTTTGGATCCGGATGGAAAACTCTCCGTCGCCCAATTCCTCAAGGAAAAAGGCGCCTCGGTCGTCTCCTTCACCCGCTTCCTTGTCGGGGAAGGCGTCCCCACTGCTCCCGAAGCAGAATAAGCCCACAACTGGAGTGCCGTTTCCACTGGAAGCGGCACTTTTCTTTAGCGTTCGCGCGCCCGTAAGTCTTTATTTTCGTCCGCCGTTCGATTAATATAACCTCGCTATGAAACCCATTTACCAACGAGTGATTCTCAAATTGTCGGGGGAGGCCTTGGCCGACAGCAAGGATTCCACGATATTGGATCACGAAAAACTCCTTTCGGTCGCCAACACCGTGGAAATGATCCGTTCTCTTGGCGTCGATGTCGGCATCGTCGTCGGAGCCGGCAACATCTGGCGCGGAAGGCTCGCCGACAAAATCGGAATCGAGGCGTCCACCGCAGATTACATGGGGATGCTCGGAACCGTGATCAACGCCTTAGCCATCCAAAGCGCGATTGAGGAAAAAGGGCTCGCTTGCCGCGTGATGTCCGCGATCAACGTCCCCCAAGTGTGCGAACCGTATTATCGCCGAAAAGCCATCGCCCACATGGAAAACGGGAAGGTCGTCATCTTCGCGGGAGGAACGGGCAACCCCTATTGCACGACGGATTCCTGCGCGGCGCTTCGCTGCTTAGAAGTCGGCGCGGACGCCATCTTGATGGCGAAAAACGGGGTGGATGGGGTGTATTCCGCCGATCCGAGGAAACATCCGGACGCCAAGAAAATCGACCGGATCACGTTAGATGAGATGATTGAGCGCAACCTCGCCGTCATGGACCTCGGGGCCGCGGCGATGCTCAAGGGAAAACACAAAGTCATCCGCGTCTTCTCCATGGACGACCCGCACGCGTTTGAAGCCGTCTTGACGGGGGAAGAGATCGGAACGACCGTTACTGATAATGAATAGAGAGGAAACCAATATGGACGCTTACGTTATTGATGCCAAACAATCCTT
>SFUB01000036.1 GCA_004561785.1 bacterium
TCAAGATTTTTGAACACAGCGCAATTCCAAGGTTGGAAGAACTCCCTCCAAAAGGCCAACGAAGTAGAGCCTTCGCCCCCGAAGATCATTTTAAGAGTGGTGGACTTGCCCCCAATGTAAGTGGTGGGGGCGCCAAAAGCCAAGATAAAGGAGGCAAGCAGGGAAACCGAGAAGACGACTGCCCTATATTTGGTGAAAGGCATCGAAAGGGAGAACATCACGGTTAGCCCGCCAATCATGCTCAAAATTGAAATGGAAGCCACGGTGTTTTCCTGGGTGAGGATCCCGCATTGGCATAGACCCATCGGAATCATCGCCAAAATCAGCATAAGAACTCCTCCGGCAATTGCGGAAGGGAACACTTTGGGGAAGAAACTGCCTTCGATTGGCTTATTGGAAGGTTCTAAAGACAACAGGAATCCGCCGATTCCGATGATCGCCTGCTCAAAGATGTAGACGTTTTCGATGGTGAAGAACAGCTGCCCTTGCTTGAAGGGGATCGTGAAGAAGGAAAGCAGAAAAATGAAAACGGTCTTGGTGAGGAAAAGGATCGCAGAGCGTTGGATGTTATTCACGACCTTTCTGCCTTGCAAAACGACGTCGATCAGATGGCTGAAGTCGTTATCCATAAGCACCACATCGCTGCAGGCTTTCGCGGCATCGGTCGCCCTTGCGAAAGTAATTGAAGAATTAGCCTTCCGCAAAGCCAAGATATCATTCACACCGTCCCCGGTCATGGCGACCTTGTGCCCCTGACCCTGGAGCGCCTCGACCAAGGCTTCTTTCTGCTCGGGGGAAACCCTGGCGAAGATCACGTAATCCTTCGCGAGGGCTTTGGTTTCCTCAAGGCTCTTCCCTTCAAGGGAAATGGCACGGTCGGCGTTTTTAATCCCGCAGAGAGAGGCAATCTTGGAAACGGTGAGCGGGGAGTCGCCGGAAATGATCTTCACGTCCACTCCGTTTTGGTAGAAATAGGAAATCGTCTGCTTCGCGGAGGGGCGAATCCTGTCCTCGAGGAAATAAACGGCCTGAGGAATGCCGTCGTAGGTAAGAGCCAAAGCCCTCAGGCCTTCTTTTTGGCAATCTTCGCATTTTCTGAGCAGGTCAGGAAAGGCGCGAAGGAGGTATTCCGGGGCGCCGAGCAAGACCTCCTTGCCGGATTTCAAAACGATTCCTGAGTATTTCCTGGCGCTTGAGAAAGGGATTTCCTCGGCAATGTTCATTTGGATCGGTTTGAAGGTTTCGGCCAAAGCGGAGGAAGTCGCGTTGAAACTCTTCGTATTGCCCAGAATCGCCCCAAGATAAGCGTCTGCGTCCTCTTTGGAGGCGCAGTAGCAGGTTTCCTTCACCCGCATGGTCCCATCGGTCAGCGTCCCGGTCTTATCTAAGCAAACAAGGTCGACCCTCGATAAATTCTCAAGGGAATAAAGTTCCTGGACGAGCGTTTGCTTTTTGGAAAGGTCGATGATTGAGACGGCAAGGGTCATGGAAGTGACAAGGACTAGCCCCGTTGGAATGACGCCGATCGCAAAAGCGGAAGCGGTGGAGATGATCTTCGCCCAAGCTCTTGGGTCCGTCAAAGAAAGGGCTGGATTGAAAACCGACGAATCGTCCCCGTGGATGGCGATTTTGAGACTGAGCGTTCCCACGACGATCGCGACGACCAGCAGCAAAACGAAGGAAAGGATGTTGAGCAGTCCGTGGATGTTGCGCATCAATTCGGATTTCTCCGGCTTAATCTCCTTCACCTTTTTGGATAGGGAACTCGCGTAGGTATATTCGCCCACCGCGGTCACGATCGCTTTGCAGGCACCGGAAGAGATGATGGAACCGGAATAGAGGGTCGCGCCTTTCCCTTGCTTTCGGATCGGAGTCGATTCTCCGCTTAGGAGGGATTCGTCCACCTCGATATCGCCTTCAAGCATCTTTGCGTCGGCGACAATCTGCTCTCCGGAAGAGAAAAAGACGATGTCTCCCAAAACAAGCTCTTGGGACCTGAGCTTAATCTTTTCCCCTTCGCGCAGGACCGTGATCCTGCCCGCGTTCACAAGTTTCATTTTATCGAGCACCCGTTTAGAACGGATCTCGGTGATCGTGCCGATGACGATGTTGAAGACGAGCGGAAGCAGATAGAAGTACTTTGAGAAGCCGAAATAGCGCGCCGCTTCTTCCTCATAACCATTCGAGATCAAGACGCGGGAATAAACGAAAAACAGAATGGCGATGGCGAAAAGGAACAAAGTGAAAAGATCGCAGACGTTGTTTTTGAGGATCGCCCAATAGCCCTTTCCTTCGTTTCTCTTGGGCGCGTTCGAAAGACCGGCTTTGACCCTTAGGCTCGCTTCCTCCTCGGTGAGGCCCAGAAAAGGAGAAGTGCTAAGATAATCGGTTTTTGCCTCAACTCTCTTATTCATTGCTTTCCTCGCAAGGGGAGACGTTCCTTTTGATTTCCTTCCAACCGGGTTTGCTCAAGACCCCGATGGTTATCGCGATATCATAAAGAACCATGTAGGGCGCAGAAAGGAAAATGCCCGCGGCCCAACCTTTCTCGCCGCTTTCCTTCAAAGGGCCGCGGGAAAGGCGGATGGAGAGATAGGATTGGAAAGAATAAGCGGCGTACATCGAGCCTAAAACGTATCCGATCATCGGCAAAAGGGAAGAAAAGATGGCAGTTTTTGAGGCCTCGGGGGTGAAAAGGGTGCCTTCAAGGTCATGCACTCCTTCTAAGATTGGATAGCCGAATCCGTTCAGCAAATGGAGAATCACGTAGAAAATGTAATAGAGGGGGAACCAAAGGCAGGCGATGACGCCGATGGGAATGAAGAAAAGCTGATAGAACAAATCCAAGTCCGATAGAGAGAAGTGGGTGATCCCGTGCCAAAAAAGTTTCCACCCCTTCTTCCAAAACAAAGCGTGGAGAGAATGCCCCATTCGCGTGATGCGGTGATAATTATCCTTCCAAGTGGAAGGCTGATCCTCATAGACGACCGCTTCGGCAACGTAATGGACTTTGGTTCCTTCCAAAAGGCGATTCACGGTGAACTCCGCGTCTTCGCTGCCGCCCATCGCGTCCCACCCCCCGATCCTATCGATCAAAGCGACGGAGACCATGAGGCCCGCCCCGGTCAGCATGGAGCTGCCCCCGACCCGCTCGCGGAAGTTGCAAGCCAAGCGAGAATCGCGGATGTAGTAGGAGGCCGAAACCTGAGCCCAACGGTTCTGCTTCGGGTTGATCGCGGCCTCATAGCCCCTGGCGACCTCGACCCCTTCTTCGAAGGCGTCGTTCATCTTCTCCAGATAATGGGAATCCGGCCTATTGTCCGCGTCGAAGCGAATGAAGATCTCGTATTCCCCCGGATAATCGGCCATGACCATGTCCATTAACGCTTTCGTGGGATAACTCGCCATCCTTTTCTTGGGATCCGCGTCGAAACGGGAAATGACCTTCTTTGCGCCGGCTTGCTTTGCCTTCTCAAAGGTCTTGTCGGCGCAATTGTCCGCGCAGACGAAGACGTCGAATCGGTCTTTGGGGTAGGTTTGCCCCTCCAATAAGGCCTTGACCGTTCCGCCGATCACGTCCGCTTCGTTGTGCGCTGGGATGATGACGGCAATCTTGTGCTGCTTTTTCGCTTTTGCAAAAAGGCGGGGTTTGATCCCGCCGAATATGATGAAAATAAGCTGAGGAATCAGGCCTAGGGACGCCAAGACAATCGCCACGTAATTAAGGCCTTCAAGGAATTGATAAAAAAGTTCCATTTTCAATGTCCAACGTGAGTATTCTAACGAATTATGTACCCGCGCGCACTAGAAAAGAACGCTTAAAACGGAACCAAGGACCTCTTTATTTGAGGGATAAGCCTGCCTCAAAAGCCTTGGCGATGACCCTGCCGATTTCCCGGTAGGAGTGGGAAGCCTCGTCCAAACAGATCAAATGGGCTTTGTCGAGATCCAACTCACCCTTCTCATTGAGCACATCCTCCCGGACAAAAGAATGGAGAATCTTGCCGATCAGGATCCCTCCGCCTTCCTCGTCTTTTTCAAACCGCTTGACCCCGCACTCGATGCTGATTGGAAAATCGGGGAACCAAGGCGCGTCGACGTGGGGAGCCTTTTCAATCTTCAGCCCCGATTTTTCCATCTTCGCGGGCTCTTTGCTCAAAGAAACAAGGCCGACGTAATCCGCCGCGGCAGCGTGAGAAAGATCCGCGAAAGCCACCGTGAACTGCTTCTTCAAAAGGATGTTCTCCGTGGATTTGTGAGAGGCCAAGGAGACGAAAATCTCCTCGTAGTCATGACGCCCTCCCCAAGCCGCGTTCATCGCGTCGGGATTCCCATCTTTGTCGTAGCTTCCCAAAATCAAAACGGGTTCCGGGAAAAATAGATTCTTGTTTTTGTATTCCTTCATTTCGGTACCTCCGTCTGAATTGTATCGCACCGATTGTCTTTGGGCGCTAGAATGCCTTCATGATTACGCAAATCTATTCCATCCATGACGTAAACGAGGCCAAGATGTGCCTTGATTCCGGGGTCGATCATATTGGCGTCGCCTTGTCCAATGGCTACCAATGCCCTAGGGAAGTCCCCCTTCCGGAAATAAAAGAGATTTTCGAATTCATTGGGACGAAGGCAAAGAAGGTCCTGATCGTCGTTTCGAAAGGGGAAGAAGAGGTCCTCTCCGCGGTAAGGGAACTCCATCCCGACATTGTCCATATCTGCGGCAATTACTATGAGGCGACGCCAAAGCTTAAGGCCCATCTCCTTGAAATCGATCCCAAAATCGAACTCATGCAAGCCATCGGCCTGCCCAGCTCCGATTTCATGGAGAAAGCCTCTTACTTCGCTTCCTTCTGCGATTACCTCATCTTGGACTCGATCCGCCCGGGCCTCACGTCCATCGGCGTAGCTGGGGTGACCCATGATTGGAGCATGGACAAAGAAATCGTTGACTCGTTCCCGAACCTTAAAGTGATCCTTGCCGGAGGCCTTGGGCCGAATAACGTCAAAAAGGCAATAGAAGCGGTGCGCCCCTATGGGGTGGACTCCTTTACGAAGACCTCCTTCGTCCAAGATGGGATTTTGCTGGGGAAAGACCCAAAGGCGATTGCCTCTTTTGTGAAAAACGCCAAAGAGGCTATCTAACTTCAAGCCAAGAAAAAGCACCCGTGGGGGTGTTTTTTCATAGATCCAAATCCAATTCGATGGGACAATGGTCCGATCCCATGATCTCGGTGTGAATCTTGCTGTCTCTTACCCTGTCGAGGAAATCTCCGCTCACAAGGTAATAGTCGATCCTCCATCCGGAATTCCTTTCTCGCGCCCTGAAACGGTAGCTCCACCAAGAATAGGTCACCTGATCCGGGTGCAGGAAGCGGAAAGTATCGACGTAGCCGTGAGAGAGAAGCGCGCTCATGGCGTTCCTCTCTTCGTCGGTGAAGCCCGCGTTATGATGGTTGCTCGCGGGGTTCTTGATGTCGATTTCTTCATGGGCCACGTTCATGTCGCCGGTATAGACCACCGGCTTCTTAGCTTTGAGACCATCCAAGTAGGAGACTAGCCTTTTTTCGTACTCAAGGCGGAAGGGGAGGCGCTTGAGCTCCTCGCCCGAATTAGGAACATACGCCCCCACCAAATAGAAGGAGGGGAACTCTAAGGTGATGACCCTCCCCTCTTCATCGTAGGCACCGCCTTCTAGGCCGTAATGGACCGAAATAGGCTTGATCTTGCTTAGGAATGCGACCCCGGAGTAGCCTTTTTTGACCTTTGAGATCGTGAAATAGACGTGTTCCATCCCTTCGAGAGCCAAAGGGAAGGAAGAATCGTCGCTCAACTTCGTTTCCTGCAGGAACAAGACGTCGGGATTAAGGGATAAGACGCTTTCCTTGAGGCCATGCCCCAAGCACGCGCGGATGCCGTTCACGTTCCAAGACACAAGTTTCATGAAAAATCCTCACTCGAAGGCGAACTGGGAATTGTAGAGAGAGGCATAGAAGCCGTTTTTCTCCATCAGTTGACCGTGGTTGCCTTGCTCGATGATATTGCCATCCTTCATCACAAGAATCAAATCGGCGTTCTTGATGGTGGAGAGGCGATGGGCGATGACGAAGCTCGTCTTGCCCTTCGTAAGCGCGTCCATGGCCTTCTGAATCCTCTCCTCGGTGCGCGTATCGACGTTTGAAGTGGCCTCATCGAGGATGAGCAAAGGACAGCCGCGGAGCATGGCGCGGGTTATCGTGAGAAGCTGCCTTTCCCCGGAAGACAAGGAGGAGTCGTCTTTGATTTCGTAATCGAGTCCTCCCGGAAGCGTCTTGACGTAATGGAGCAGGTGGGTGGCCTTCAAAGCGGCTTGAATTTGCTCCTCGGTCACGCCTTTCGTGTTATAGACGAGATTCTCACGAAGGGTCCCCTGGAACACCCAAGTGTCTTGAAGGACCATTCCGAAGATATCGTGGATTTCAGACCGCGACATCTCTTTCGTATCGACCCCGTCGATGAGTATCGAGCCCGAGGAGGTTTCGTAGAAGCGCATAAGCAAATTGACCATCGTGGTCTTGCCGGCCCCGGTCGGGCCGACGATCGCGACTTTGCTTCCCGGGGCTATCTTCGCGGAGAAATCGTGGATAATCTCGCGGCTTGGATCGTAGGAGAAGCAGACGTGCTGGAATTCCACTTGACCGCGTACGGAATCCGGACCGTTTTGAAGCAAGCGGAGGGGGACGCCATCTTCTTTTTTGACCTCTTTCTCGGCGAGGAACTCATAGACGCGCCCGCTGGCGGCGGAGGCGCTGGAGAGGGAATTCATGGATTGGGAAATGCTGGAGAGGGGGCTCTGGAAGAGGTTTACGTAGACCAAGAATTCCACAAGGGTCCCGTATTGGACCCCCGAATTCCCCTCGACCAAGAGCAAGCCTCCGACCAGCATCACGCCCGCATAAGCCAAATAGGAGACGAAATTCATCGCCGGCTGAAGCATTCCCATGTAAACCTCGCCGAGGAACATAGTTTTGCCCAGTCTCTTATTCGGATCGTCGAATTGGGCCCTTTCTTTATCTTCTCTGCCAAAGGCTTTGATGACGACTTGTCCTGAGTAATTCTCTTCGATCACCCCGTTAAGTTCGCCCAAAACCTTTTGACGGGCCCGGAACTGAGGCATCGCGAGTTTGCCCATCAGCAGCACCAAAATCAGTAAAATCGGCAAGGAAGCGATGCAAGTGAGGGCAAGTTGCCAACTTTTCACGAACATCATGATGAGGACGCCAAGGAGCATCAAAATCCCCTGGAACATGGAAGCCACGGAAGTGGTGAGGTTCTGGGCGATGTTGTCGACGTCGTTGGTGATGCGGGAAAGGATGTCTCCGAATTGGTTGGTATCGAAGTAAGAAAGAGGCAGGGCGTTGATCTTCTTTTGAATGGAAGAGCGGAGATCCCTCGCGTAATAGTTTGATATGGAGTTTAGGATGAAGTTCGAGGCGAAAGCACAAAGCCCTCCGGCAACGTAGAAACAGACGAGAATGATCGCATAATGGGCGATTTCATCCATTGGGATGGAAACCGGCTGCCCAGTGAGGCTCGACTTCGTGACGGCATTTGAGATGACATTGGTCAGATTGGAAAGCTCGGTAGGCGCAAAAATCGAAAGGACGACCCCTCCTAAAACGAAAATCAGGGCGAAGACGAGGCTGACGATATAGGAAGGATGGCTAGAAGACAGCCCTGAAAAAGCGGTCTTTACGGATTTCGTTGAGAATTTGGTTTGCTCGAAGCTTTTTCTTTTCATAAACCGAGTTCCTCCTTGCTGAGCTGAGACAATGCGATTTCCTGATATTCGGGGCAGGAGCGGAGCAATTCCTGATGCGTCCCCTGCCCGACGATCTTTCCCTCGCTTAGGACGAGGATTTTATCCGCGTCCATGATGGTTCCGATGCGTTGGGCGACGATGATTTTAGTGGAGTCGGATAGGGAGGCCTTGAGATTGGAGCGGACTTGGTAATCCGTTTTGAAGTCGAGGGCAGAGAAAGAATCGTCGAAAGCGCAGATCTCCGGCTTCGAGGCAATGGCCCTTGCGATGCAGAGCCTTTGTCTTTGTCCGCCGGAAACGTTGCTGCCGCCTTGGGCGATTCGCGCCTCGTAGCCGCCTTCCATCTTTTGGATGAATTCATCGGCCATCGCGATGCGGGCAGCTTCTTTCATCGTCTCGTCATCCATGCTCTCCGAAGCGTATTTGATGTTGCTGGCCACCGTTCCAGAGAAAAGGAGGCCTTTCTGCGGGACAAGGGACAATTTGCTGCGAAGGGTCTTTTGCTTCATATCCCGGAGGTCAACCCCATCGATTTTGATGGACCCCTCGCTTGGGTCGTAGAAGCGGGCCAAAAGCCGGATGACCGTGGACTTGCCGCTGCCTGTCGCGCCGATGATGGCCAAAGTCTGACCCTTGCCGATGGAAAAGGAGAGATGAGAGACGACGTCACCCCCGCCTTCGTAATGGAAACTCACGTCATCGAATTCAATCGTTCCCACTTCGGTGCAAGGTTTCTCGACCTCCGGATCGAGGATATCCGGTTCGGTGGACAAAACCTCATTGATGCGAACCGCCGAAATCTGAGCCCTCGGGAACATGATGAACATGAACATGAGCATCATGAAGGACATGACGATCATCGAAGAAAGGGTCGAGAAGGAAACCAAAGTCGGATAATCCGTGGTCCCCGAATTGATGAGACTGGATCCAAGCCAATAGATGCCGAGGGAAATGCCGTTCATGATGAGCGTCAAGAACGGATTCATCAAGGCGGAGAGACGGCTGGTGAAAACCTGCAGACGGGTGAGGTCTTTGTTCGTCTTCTCGAATTTTTCCTCTTGGTAGGATTCGGCATTGAATGCATGGATGACGCGGATGCCCTGGAGGTTCTCCTGCGAAATGAGGTTCACCTTATCGACGAACTTCTGAACCTTTTTGAACCGCGGCAAGAGGAAAACGATCATGAACACGAGGAAGATAATCAAAACCAAAATGCCAATCCCCGTGACCAAAGTGAGCTCTCCGGAGACGGCCTGGATCTTGCAGATCGCCCAAATCGCGGTGACCGGTGCGCCGCAAAGCATCCTCGCAGCCATGACCACCGTGAAACCAACCGTCTGGATGTCGTTGGTCGCGCGGGTGATCAAAGAAGCGGTGGAGAATCTCTCTACCTGCCCCATCGACATCGATTCGATCCGATCGTTGAGTTTCCGTCGTAGGTTCGTGACCAAGGAAGAAGAAATGATGGAGGCGCAGAGGGATACGAAAACTTGGCAAACCATGACGGCCACTGCGTAACCGACCATGACCCCGGCCCCCATCCAAATTTCAGCAGTCCCAGCCCCTCCCATTTGGGCGCGCATGATGGTTGAAGTCAGATCGCGGATGGCATCGGTCAAAGTCATGGTGCAGAAGACCTGGAGGACCGTCATCCCCAAAATCAAAACCATCAGGAACCAGTCGCCCACCCGAAGGTTTTTCAAAATCTTTAGCATCGCATTTCCTCCTTATTTCGTGGGGATAATAGCAATGCTGAAACGTATTGCAATCAATTTCGAAATATCCGCCTGAAATAGCCTCTTTCCTTTGGAAATCCGAACTGAAAAGGCCACAAAAAAGTCTTATTTTTCGAACGATTTCCGATAGGTTTTAAGTTTCATGCGATAGAGGAACGGCTCTTTCTCTTCCTGATGGCTTTCGTAACTCAAAACGCGGTAGCCTGATTCCTTGAGCGCTTCCTCAACCTGCTCTTTCGAAATCGAGTCCGGCGAGCAGATTGAAGCTCGCTTTTTGAAAGGATTCGCCTTCACGGTCAAAGCGCCTTTTATCTTCGAAAGGAGAGAACTCACGTGCGATTCGCATTGACCGCACATCATCCCATCAATCCCGACATTGGTTACATGCATGTTCCAATTCTCCTAGCCTTATCAGATTCAGCAGGAATCCAGAATCAAACTAGGTTCAATACTTGTTAACTTGTAATGCAACCGGCATCGTGTCGATAAGACGGTGTTCCCTTTTTGCAGTGGCGGTGCTTAAATGAGAACACATTTGAGGAAACAACATGAAAACAAAATCTGTTTCGAATTCGACAAAATCCTCTTTTAAGCTCAACTACAAGAGGACGATGCTCATCGGGTTCGCCTTTTTCGGGATCCTCCTGCTTTGGCAGGTTTATGATTCGTGGTGCCCGACGTTCCTAAGCGAGCTATTCAAGGAAGCCTTCCACACCGACAACGAGACCGAGGTTCAGTATCTCGTCGGCATCATGATGGCCATGGACAACCTAGCCGCCTTGATTCTGCTCCCGATCTTCGGCCATCTCTCCGACAAAACCAAAACCCCGATCGGCAAGAGGATGCCCTATATCCTCGTCGGCACCTTCGTCTGCGCCACGTCCTTCCCTTTCATCCCCGTCCTCTTCCATTATCACAATATGGCCGGCACCATCGCGATGATGGCCATCGTCGTCGTGTTTTCCATGATGTACCGCAATCCCGCGGTCTCCTTGATGCCCGACATGACTCCGAAGCCGCTCCGCTCCAAGGCTAACGGCATCATCAACATCATGGGCTACGTCGGAGGCGCCTGCGGCACCTTTGCTGGCGTCGCCTTCGTTCTGTCCGACTATCTTGGCGAAAACAGCGAGAATTGGCTTGCCGGACCCACTCACTCAAACATCTGGATCATCGAGATCCCCTTCTTGCTGGCTTCGGCCCTTATGCTCATCAGCGCCATCGTCCTCTTCTTCACGATCAAAGAGAACAAGATTGAGAAAGAGATGGAGCCCGAGATGAAACGGGGCGAGGAAGTCACCGAAACCGCCGACGCCGTCAGCGATGAGGCCCCTTTGTCCAAAGCCAACCGCACGATGCTTTTCCTCATTCTCGCCGCCGAGTTCTTTTGGTTCATGGCCGACAACGGCATCGGCACCTTCATGGGCAACTACACCCTTTATTACCTCCACTCCAGCACCAGCTCCAACCAAGTTAACACCATCATCGGTGGCCTGGGCTCCGTCCTAGGCTTCGCGTTTGGTGGCTACATCGCCGCGAAAATCGGCCGCAAATGGACCGCCTTCACCGGGCTTGGCCTCACCGGCGCCGCCCTCGCAATCTGGGCGATCCTTACCTTCGCGATTCCCGTCCCCGCCTCCACGGGAAGTGATAATCCGTTCCCCTGGTATCTCTTCATCATCTGGGGGGTCAAAGGCTTTGGCATGTCCTTGGTCCACGTCAACTCCTATCCGATGGTCGTCGAGCTTT
This sequence comes from bacterium, assembly GCA_004561785.1. Taxonomy (GTDB): domain Bacteria; phylum Bacillota_I; class Bacilli_A; order RFN20; family CAG-826; genus Alloenteromonas. Next base: position 11,281 of record SFUB01000036.1, read on the forward strand.
GCACCAGCAAGAAAATCGGCGCCTACACCGGCTATTATTACGCCTCTTCGATGGCCGCTCAGACCGTTACCCCGGTCGCCCTTGGCTCCATGCTTTTGGTCCTCGGCCATAGCGACGCATGGAAGTTCCTGCCGATCTACGCCGTGACTTGCCTCGCCATCTCCTTCGTCATCTTCGCTTTCGTCAAAAACGTGAAGACCAGCAAAACCGAAATCAAGGTCGGCCTCGAAGGCATCGGGACCGATGAGGATTGACCATGCCCGGTGCTTTGGCTCACTTCCTTTTCGCGACCCGTTTAGAAGAACCTTTGGACGAAGCTTTCCGCTTGGGCACCCAAGGTCCAGATCCCTTCTTCTTTTACGGCATGGTGCCTTGGAAAAAGAGAATCGCCGCCAAAGAAATCCAATCTCTTGGCGAGGAGATCCACCGTTCCGATTTCGCAAAGCAATATGCCGCGATGATCTTTTTCGCCCAACACGGGGCAAGCGAAGAGGAGAGGCCCCATTTGCTCTCATACCTGAAAGGCGTTCTGGCCCATTATGCTTTGGACCGCACCTGCCACCCTTACATTTTCTATCGGTCCGGATTCGACGAACAAGGCCTTTTGACTGGCCATTATTCCTTTGCCCACAAGGAATTCGAAGCCCTTCTTGACCTCACTCTCTCGGAGGAATTCCACTTCTCCCGTTCCCCCAGCAAGGCAATGAAAATCTCGAAGCCCCTCGCCAAGAGCCTGTCGCTTCTATGGTCCAAATCGGGATATGAGAACATCGGAGAAGAAACCTTCCTTTTTGCCTATCAAGACTACTTGACCGTTGAGAATTTCCTTCAAAGCAACACCGGGTGGAAGCGCC
>SFUB01000123.1 GCA_004561785.1 bacterium
CTTCTTTGGTTAAGCCTAAACGAGAGGAGACCCGTCCCACATGGGTATCGACTGGGAAAGAAGGAGCGCCAAAAGATTCCATTAAAACGACCCGCGCGGTTTTGTTTCCAACGCCAGGAAGAGAGACCAACGCCTCGTAATCGTTTGGAACATTTCCTTGATAAAGGCTGCTCAAAACCCTTGAGGCCTCCTTGAGGTTCTTCGCTTTGTTTTTATAGAGACCTAGGCTATGGATCTTCGCTTCAATGTCCTCCAGAGGAGCCTTCGACATGGAAGCGGGGTCCGGGTAGGCCGAAAAAAGAGATGGGGTGACTTTGTTGACCTTCTCGTCCGTGCATTGGGCCGAAAGCATGACGGAGACGAGGCATTCGAAAGGATTCGCGAAAACCAAGGAGCATTTCGACCCCGGATAATGGAGGCGGAGCAAAGACGAGATCTCCGGCGCGCTTTTATTTCCCTTCATCTTCCTTCCACTTCGCTTTCGCGAGCTCAATCGTCTTCAAAATATCCTGGTCCCAGTCGTCGGAGATACCGGAATACCCTTCTTTTTCAATGTCGGACCTCTTTCGAGCGGTCCGGAGCTCTTTGTCCACGGATTTGATGGTCTTCTTGCCGGAAGCCAAGGCGCTTTCGAGGGCATCTTCAATCTGTTCCTCGGAATAGGCATCATCAAGCCAAGAATCGATCGTGTCGCTTTCCAAGGGAGACAGCGTGCGGTTGAGCCTTTTCTCAAAATAGGCGTATAGACGAGATAAAGCCTCGCTTCTAGAAGCCGAGGAGACGCTTGCCTTCGCATGGGCGAGGTCTGTCTGGAAAAGTGAATAAAGCCTCTTTTTAAGAGGATCCAAGGAGGTCCTCATTTTGCCTTCGCCCGCGTCGTAGCTGAGGAATCCGTCTTTCACCAAGCCGGCCAAAAGGGAATCGCATTCGGAAACGGAGTAGTTCATTTTCAGGGAAAGAAGGTCCCCGGTGATGAGGGGATTCCCGCCGCGCAAAAGATGGTCGACCATCAATAAGGCAATGACCTGCTTTTCCTGAATGCGCAGGCGCTTGTAGTTTTCTAGGAGCAGGTAGCGGAAGTCCACCGCATCCATCGTCACGTTCTGAATAGCCATAGGAGAATTCTACCTCTTTTCCATCTCTTGCTTCACCTTTAACGGATTGAGTTTCGCCAAAAGGGGGCGGAGCTTTTTTATTGCTTTGTCCGTCTCTTCCTCCAAGGTGAAGCCAAGGCGTTTCGCAAATCGCTCTGCGCGGAGGATGCGGAGGGGATCTTCTTGGATCCGGACATCGGGGTTGCCGATGAAACGGATCTTCTTCTCGCGGAGATCTTTGATCCCCCCATGAAAATCCAGCACGTTGCCCTCTCCATCTAGATAAAGCGCGTTGATGGTGAAATCCCTGCGTTTGGAATCTTCTTCAGGAGAAGAAATGAAACGAATATAGGACGGATGGCGGAAATCCTTGTACTCCCCCTCCTCCCGGAACGTGGTTACGTCGATTTCCTTCCCTTCTTCTTTAAACTTTATGGAGCCGAATTTGGCGAAGGAATAATCGGCGTCCGGGAGAAAAGACCTCTCTTGTTCCGGGGTTGCGGAGGTAACAAAGTCGAAATCGCTCGGCTCTTGGCCAAGAAGCAAATCGCGGCTGGTTCCCCCAACCATGAACAAAGGATATCCGTGGGAACGGAACAACTTCTCATACTTCTTAAAAAGCGGCAGGTCCATGCGAAAATCTTAACATAAAAAGCGCCCATTGCTGGACGCTTGATCTTCAAGGACGAAGTTGAATCCTTTTGGATTCTGCTTACTTGTTGAGATCCTCTTTGAGGGTCTTGGAGGGCTTGAAGACGATGGTCTGCCTTTCGGGGATTTCGATCTTGCTGCGATCGGCGGGGTTGGTGCCGGTGCGGGCGGCGCGGACCTTCTTCTCGAAGTTGCCAAAGCCAGAGAGTTTCACGACCTCGCCATTGACGAGGCTCTCTTTGATGACGGCAAGCATCTTTTCGACAACGGCTTCGGCGTCGCGGCGAGAAACTTCAGCTCTTTCGGCAACGACATTGATGAGATCAGCTTTGTTCATGTGATGTCCTCCTGACTGGAATGCTAAATCTTGCGAACAAATTAACACCTCATCACGCTTTTTGCAAAAACTTTT
>SFUB01000037.1 GCA_004561785.1 bacterium
ATACAACCTCCAACGGCTAAACTACGCATATCTTAACTTCAAAAAACGTCGCTTCCTAGGTTTTTGCCATTCCATAATCGACGTTAATCCTTTTTAAAAAGGTCTCTGGAATACACTTTGTCCTTCGCGTCATCCAGCTCCGGAGAGAGGCGATTGGCCAAAATCAAGGTGGATTCCTCCTTGAACTTCGCAAGATCATTGACGACCAGGCTTCCGAAGAAATAAGAGCCATCGGGGAGGCAAGGCTCATAGACGATAACCTCCGCCCCTCTGGCCTTGATGCGTTTCATGACGCCTTGGACGCTGCTGGAACGGAAATTATCCGAATGGGATTTCATCGTCAATCGGTAGATTCCGATGACGACCTTCTTCTCTTGCTTTGGATCATAGGAGAAGTTCTCCTCATACTCACAATATCCAGCCTTCTTCAAAGCTTGAGAAGCGATCCAGTCCTTCCTCGTGGCGTTGGATTCCACGATGGCTTTGATGAGGTTCTGAGGAACATTGGAATAATTCGCGAGCAATTGTCTTGTGTCTTTGGGGAGACAATAGCCCCCATACCCGAAGCTCGGATTATCATAGAAATGGCCAATCCTAGGATCCGCGCCCACCCCCTCAATGATGTCTTTCGTCGAAAGCCCTTTGCTCTCAGCGTAGGTATCCAACTCATTGAAGAAAGAAACGCGAAGAGCGAGATAGGTGTTGGAAAACAGCTTCACGGATTCGGCTTCCTCGTAGCCCATTAAGAACGTGGGCACATTCTTTTGCTCCGCCCCTTGCTGCAGAATCGAGGCAAGAAGGAAAGCGTCTTTCTCACCTTTTTCGTGGCCAATCACAATTCGGGATGGGTACAAATTATCGTAGAGGGCCCTCGACTCCCTGAGAAATTCCGGGGCGAACAGCATCCTTTTCAACCCGAATTTGGTTTTGGCTTGCCTCGTATAGCCGACCGGAACCGTCGATTTGAGGACAACGAGGGCCTCCGGGTTCACTTTTTGGACGAGGCTTAAGACTTCTTCGACTTTGGAAGTATCGAAGCAATTCTTCGCGGAATCGTAATTCGTGGGGGTCGCGACCAAAACGATGTCTGCCTGCTTATAGGCATAACTCCGGATCGTCAATTGGGGAGAAGCGCCGGTTGATTTTGTCGACTTTCTCAGGGATGACGTCCACCGCGAGGACGCGGTTACGCTTAGCGAGAAGGACGGCCAGAGATAGCCCGACATAGCCTAGTCCCGCCACGGCAATCGTCAAAGAAGCGCTGGCGATAGACCCATGCTTTCTCAGAACCTCCGCGGCTTTCCGATGAGAAAGCGGGCCGCCTCGACTTGGGTGAGGCCCTTTGCCTTTCGTATTTCGCTAAGCTTCATGGCTTTAGGATAAGAGGAAAAAGCGCAAGAAACAATTAAAAGAGATTAAATGCGCAATATTTTGAATATAGAAAGCGCAATTCCGCTTCTTTCATCCTTTGGGTGCGAATTCCCGCCATTTGCAATAGAATTACAGTCGATGAAAGTTTTAGTTACCGGAGCCAAGGGCTTCCTTGGCCGCAACCTAAGCGCCCATTTGATAGAAAACGGGCACGAAGTCCTTTCCTACGACAGGGAGAACTCCCCGGAAGACCTTAAATCCTACTTGACCCAAGCCGATTTCATCGTCCACCTCGCCGGCATCAACCGTCCCCTCAAGGAAGAGGAATTCCTAGACGGCAATGTGAACTTCACCAAAACCCTTTTGGATTTGCTGAAGGAATCCGGAAGAAGAATCCCCTTGTTCTTCTCCAGTTCCACCCAGGCGGAGAAGAACAACCCCTACGGGCATTCCAAAAAGCTCGCCGAGGATCAGATCTTCTCCTTCGCTGAGGAAAGCGGAAATCCCGTATACGTCTATCGCCTTTATAACGTCTACGGCAAATGGTGCCGCCCCAACTACAATTCGGTCATCGCCACTTGGTGCCACAGCATCGCCAGGGGAGAGCCCATCACGATCAACGAAGCCGCCCCCGCGATCGATTTCGTCTACATCGATGATGTCTGCAACGAAATCCTATCCCTCATCGAAGGGAGCAAATCCCCCGATCCCAAACTCATCCATCACCCGGAACCGCACGACACGGTTTCCCTAAAGGAAATCGCCCGTCTGCTCCGTTCCTTCCGCGAATCGCGGGTCAACGCCTCGGTGCCCGAAATCGACACCCCCTTTAAAAAGAAGCTCTATTCCACCTACCTAAGCTATCTGCCCGAAGGGGGGTTCTCCTATGGGCTGAAGGGGCACGTCGACTCCCGGGGGTCCTTCACCGAAATCCTCAAGAAAGAGGGATTCGGGCAGATTTCAGTCAACGTCATCAAACCGGGCATAACCAAAGGAAACCATTATCACCACACCAAAAACGAGAAGTTCCTAGTGCTCCGCGGAGAATGTTTGACCGAGTTCCGCCGCATCGATTCCGATGACGTCATCTCCTACCGCACCCGCGGGGACAAGCCGGAAGTCATCGACATCCCACCCGGATACACCCATTCGATCGCCAACATCGGCAAGGAGGACGCCATCGTCCTCATGTGGGCCAACGAGCCCTTCGATCCGGATAATCCGGACACCTATCGTCTGAACGTGGAGGAAAAGACGCAATGAGCCAAAAAAGGAAACTGATGACGATTGAGCAGCTTGGCCTCCGCAAACCGGACCATTACCTGAACGTGGTCGGCAAAAACCTCGGGGAGACCATGGGCCAGGTGCTTTCCAAGTCCTATGACCTCATCCAGCAAGAAAAGCCAGACGCCCTATTGATTTTGGGAGACACCAACTCTGCTTTGTCTGCGATCTCAGCCAAGCGCCTCAAATGCCCGATCTTCCACATGGAGGCCGGGAACCGTTGCTGGGATTGGAACGTGGCCGAGATGACCAATCGCACGATCGTCGACCACATCTCCGACGTCAACATGCCCTACTCCCATTTTGCCTATACGAACCTCATGAAAGAAGGTCTGCGCCCCGAACGCACCTTCATCACGGGTTCTCCGATGAGAGAGGTCATCGAGGCCCACCGCTCCCAAATCGAAGGTTCCGACATCTTGGAGAAGGAAGGACTGAAGGAAGGAAGCTACATTCTCATCTCCGCCCACCGCGAGGAGAACGTGGACATCCCCGAGAAATTCGAAAGGCTCTACCCCTCTTTGAACCGCATCGCCGACTTCTTCAAAATGCCCGTCGTCTTCTCGGTCCACCCGAGGACCCGGAAACGGTTCGAGCAGAAAGGCTTCGCCCTCTCCCCCTACATCCGGGAAGACAAGCCTTTCGGATTCTTCGATTACTGCAAGCTCCAAAAGCACGCCTACGTCGTCCTAAGCGATTCGGGCACCCTATCAGAAGAATCCTCCATCTTGGATTTCCCCGCCGTCTTGATCCGCACCTCCACCGAACGCCAAGAGGCCAATGAGCATGGCTCCATCGTGCTGGGCGGGGTGGATTACGAGACGATCCTGCCCTCCATCGAAAAGGCCAGGGAAATCCATAAACCCGGGAATCGCCTCCCGATCGTCCCGGACTATTCCCCCTTGGACGTGTCTAAGAAAGTAATAGAGATCATCCAAGGCAACATCGATTCCATCAACAAGGAGACGTGGCTCAAAGGGGTTCGAGAAGAACCTCATCTATAAACGAACAGGGATCCGGCCGGATCCCTTTTTCTTTCATCTTCTCAAAGAGCGAAGACGAGGACGTAAGCGGCCGCGCATCCGGTGGCCAAGACCCCCGTGATCACGTAGCTAAGGGCTTTGTGCTTTTCAAAAAGCTTCGTGCAGGATCGGAGCACGCAGAGGAGGATCACGGCCGCGCAGACGGCGAGGCCGGCGATCTCAAACTGCAAAGCATCGGGCTCAGCGATGAAGATGCCGCGCTCAACCACGTTATGAAGCCCTTCCGCCATCTGATGCCAAGAAACGAAATCGGCGATGGCCAGAATCGCGAAGTCGAAGGTGCAGGAGCCGATCATGTTGCCGAACCCGGCGTCGTAGTTTTTCTTGCGGAAGAGCTGGGCCGTGGAGATGATTTCCGGAATCGAGGTCCCGACCCCAAGCAATAGCGCCCCGGCGACGGATCCGGAGAGGGCGGGGATCGCCCGCTGGATCAAGGCGGTGAGATAGGTCAAAGCGACGGAGCTCCCGATGAGGACAATTGAACAAACGCCAAAGAGGACCCAGATTTTCTTGAGGGACCATTGGACCTCCTCTTTTTCGTTTTCCTCGTCTTCGGAGGTTTTGGGCTGGAGGAAAAGGGTGACGACGTAGAGGGCAAAAATCAAAACCGACATGGCGTTGATGTCGCCGAGCATCAGTTGATATTCCTTCGGAACGAAGAAGGCGTAGGCCGCGGCGAGGTACATCGCCAAGCAAAAGAGCCCGTTGAAGATGTGCCAACGCTGAAACTTGGACTCATGGAAGTGCTTGATCCAAATGAAGGTCTCGATGGCGAGGACCACGAGATCGAAGATGATGGATCCGAGGATGTCCCCCACGACGAAGGTGGCGTTATGGACGAGGAAGATCGACGAGAAGGCGGTGAACAGTTCCGGAAGGCTGGTCACAGCCGCCAGAAGCACCCCTCCGATGAAAGCCCCGGAGATCTTGGTCTTCTTGTCCAGCATGTCGACGATGTTGCCGAGCGTGAACGAGAGATAGACCATCAAGGCGAGGTCAAGGATGTATAAAGGGTAGATCCACCACATAGATTTTCTCCTTTTGGAAACTTTCGTAGTTTATTCTTTTCCCTAGCCTATTCAAGGGGGCTTTTCCCCTGGACTCGGCGCCATCGGGGTTTTTCTTAAGACGCTTAGGCATTTTCCGATGCCTAAGGTAAAATGGGCGCGTGGAACCCTTGATCCTGCGCGTCCTCAAAACCAGCGAAGTGGAATCCAAAGAGGAGGAGCTTCTTTCCTACGTTTCCTCGGAAAGGAAAGAGAAGGCCCTCTCCTATGCTTTCCGGAAAGACCGCCTTCTAAGCTTGGGGGCGGCTTATTTCCTCCGGAGATATGTCCCCGGTCCTTTGCTTACCGGCCCCTATGGCAAATTGCTATCCCCTTGCCTCCATTTTTCCCTCTCCCATTCCGGGGACACCATCCTTTTCCTTGCGTCCTCTTCTCCCTGCGGGGTGGACATCGAAGCCCGGGAAAAGCCCATGGAAGGCCTAAGGGGATATGCCTTCTCCGCATTGGAAGCATCAAGGCTACGCAAAGGAAGTGAGATCCTCGACGCCTGGACCCGGAAAGAGGCCTTAGCCAAAGCGGAAGGCTCCGGCTTCGCCCTGACCCCGATCAAGGAAATCCCCTCCGAGGAGGGCGAGGTGCTTTATCTAAGCAAAACCTATGTGGTCAAAACGCTCCCCTCTAGGTTCTTTAAGGCCCATGTATCGCTTGCCTACGAGAAAATCGGGGCCGAGGAACTCCTTGTGAATCGGATCGAGGAACGCATAGAAATCCCGAGCCTCTCCTAGTGGAAAAGAAAAGAGCGTCTAAAGGAAAATGGGCGTTCGCCGGTTTTCGGCAAACGCAAGCATCGAATTTCTTCGGGTTCAAAAGCCCTGTTATGCATCGCCTTGTTCCAATTTGGCGAGTTCCAGCTCCTTGGGAAGCTTTTTGAAGAAGGAGATCGTCAAAGGCAAAGTAATCGACACCCCCACCGCATCCGCGATCAAAGAGGAATAAAGAAGGGCGTCGACCCCCGAGCCCGGGGCGATGGACTCGCCGATATAGGGAAGAGCGATGACCAAAGGCACGAAGACGAGGATGTCCCTAGAAAGGGAGGAGACCATCGCGAGGACGGGTTTGCCCGCGGACTGGAAGAATAGCGACGTGAGCTTCACGAAGACCGTCAAAGGAATGGAGCCAAGCATCAGGCGGAATACCTTCCTCGCGTATTCCATGTAAAGCGAGGAATCCTCGCCTCCGTCGCCGAAGGGGAGGATGAACATATCGGGATAGATTTCGTTGCAAAGCAGGAAGACCAAAGCGACGCCGACGCTCCAAAGAAGGACGAGGCGATAGGTCTTCTTCACGCGCTCGCCTTGCTTCGCCCCGATGTTGTAGCCCACGATGGGCGCCCCGCCCAGGACGATCCCGATCGCGATGTTGACGAGCAACGAGAAGATCTTGGTCTGAACCGCCATGGCAGAAATGGGGATGTTGGGCCCATATTTGGAAAAAGGGCCCCATTTGGCCAAGGAGGCATTCGAGGAGAGGGAGATCGCGACGACCGCGATTTCGGTGATGAGGGTGGAAATGCCTAAGGTCATGGGTTCCCAGAAAGCCTTGAAGTCCGGCAAAAAGCTTTTTAAGGACAAGCGGAACGTCTTGCTTCTGAAGAAATAGGCGACGCTCAATAAAAAGCTAACGCCCTCCCCGATCACGGTGGCCCAGGCGGCTCCTTCTATGCCCGCATCCAAAACGAAAATGAAAACCGGGTCTAAGACGATGTTGACGATCGCCCCCGCCCCGGTCGCCACCATGGCGAAAAGAGGGGAGCCGTCGCAGCGAATGATGCCGTTGACCGCGCATTGAAAAAGAAGAAGGGGAAAGAAGCAAGCCAAGATCCTCAGGTAAGAACTTGCCATCGGAAGCGTTTCGGGGGTCCCTCCGAAAACGGAGAGGATCGGCTCCGCCCAAAGCAGGCAAATCGCGGCGAGAATCACGGAAATCAGCTCGATCAAGGTGATTGAGGTTCCAATGGCTTTCGAAGCCAGAGAAGTGTCTTTCTTTCCTTGGCAAATCGAGAGATAGGAGGCGCATCCATCGGAAAACCACCAAGCGAAGGCTTGGGCGACGATCAGCAACGGGAACACCAGCCCCGTCGCCCCGTTTCCCAAATAGCCAAGCCGCGAATTGCCGATGAAGATCTGATCGACGAGATTATACAAAGAGGTGATGAGGAGGCCGGAGACGCTTGGAACGGCGAAAGAGAAAAGCAATTTCCCAATGGGGTCTTTGCCTAAGTCCATGGTTCTTGTCTTCATATACCCCTCCTTGCCAAGCCCGCTATTCTAAGGAAAGGCCGGGGAACGCGCAAGGTTAAGAAAGGAAAAGAGGCCAACTGGCGGCGGCTTTCACCAGGACGAAGAACAAAGGCAAGGAGACGATGCTCAGCAAAGTCGAAAGAAGGATGGAGTCGCTCGCAAGATAGGCCTCCTTTTGGTACTGGACGCAATAGGCCACCAAGACGGCGCTCGTCGGGGCGCCCATGCCGATTACCATGGCAGCGAGGGAATATTCGTCGAAGGACATCCACCCCAAAGCCTGCAGGGCGCAGCAAATCCCAAAGCAGATCAAGGGGGCCAAGAACATCCTCAAGGCAGCGATGAGCCAGCCGATTTTATTCTTCACGGCAGTCAGGAAATCGGCCTCCCCAAGCGTCACCCCGATCAAAAGCATGCATAACGGGGTGGCCATTTGGTCGCCGAAGAGGAAGATCCGATAGAGGGCTGGACAGGTTTTGTCGATGCGGACGAAACCATAGGAAAGCTCTCCCACCGGCACCTGCCAAACCACGTTTTGGATCGACCAGCAGAGGAGCCCAAGCCCCATGAAGATCATGATCGGGTTCACGAAGATCGATTTGAGGGTAGGCAAGACGTTGTCCTTGCTCAGCTTGGTTGAGGACAAAGAGAGAAAACAATAGATATAAAGGACGAGGCGGAAAGCCAAGGTCATCAAAGACGAGGGGATCAAAACATCGGCCAGATGCTCGCCGGCGTAGACGGCCTTCAAAACGGGGATTGAGAAGAAAGTCAATTGGCCCACCGCGAAAAGCATCCCATAGACGCTGCGCTTGCCTTTCCCTTTCTTCCAGAAGAACAGGTTGCCTAGAATCAGGAAAACCGCATATAAGACCAAAGTCAAAACCAGGATCAGGGCGTTGGAGGCCAAAGAGGAAACGTCGAAATCGGACATGAAGGCGCAGAAAGCCATGCAGGGGATCGCCACTTTCATCACGAGGGTGTTGATCACGTTCTTCCCACCGTCCCCAATGAGGTTCTTCCTCCGTAAAACGAAGCCAAGAACCAAAAAGGCAATGGAAGCCAAGATGGCCCCCAGGAACTGCTGATCCGTCAATATCTCAACAATCAAATCCATACGGCCTCGGAATATAGCCTTCTTTAATGCCCGTGATTCGTGTATCCGCTTACAAAGTCAGGCGTTCTTTAGCCTCAAGGTTTTCCTAGGGGCGAAGAGGGCTTTCCCTCATCGGAGGGCTCCACCCCAAAAGCAAAAGAGTATGATTTCCGCGGAAGCAAGGAGAGCTGCTATGAATTTCCTCATCGGATCAGACATTCACGGATCGAAAAAATACGCCGAGATGTTCTTCGCGAAAGACAAAATCTACCAAAGCGAGAAGATCATCGTCTTGGGCGATTTCTTCTATAACGGAGCCCGCAATTTGCCCCCGGAGGAATATTCGCCAAAAGAGGTCGTGGCATTGGTGAATTCGTTCGCGGATAAACTGATTGCCATCAAAGGCAACTGCGAATCGGAAGTCGACCAGATGGTCGCCGATTTCCTTTTCTCTGACAACGCGACCCTCTATGCCTTCGGCAAGAGCTGCTATCTCACCCACGGCCACCACTACGGGTTCGAGAACCTCCCGAAATGCCCGGGGGACATCTTCTTCCAAGGGCACACCCACATCGGGGTCTTGGAAAAGAAGGATGGGCTCATTTTAGCGAACCCCGGATCCATTTCCCTTCCAAAGGACGCCCACCACTCCTACATGGTGATGAACGAAAAAGGAATCACCCTCCACGACTTGTTGGATGATTCCGTGCTCAAGCATTTGGATTTCTGATCTCAAAGATCGATCTTTTGGAACGATTTCGACCCCAGTTTGTAAGCAAGGGCGTTGAACAAGAAGAAGAGGATCGCCCCTCCGGCGAAGATGCCAATCTGGCCCCATAGCCCCGGCCCGGACCAAGAAGAGATCCAACTAGAAGCGCCCGGGACGGCTATGAAGACGGCCATCACGACGCCGAAGAAAACCAAAGTGACGAAATAAGAGAGCAACGTGGCCCCGACGTTCTTGCTGTCGGGGCTTTTGTAATAAAGGGGCACGAAAATCAAATTGAAGAGGGCGAAACCCAAAAGACCGAACCCGTAGGTGGCCAAATTGACTCCGAGATCGGCGTAGGCTTCCGATGCGGGAATCATGGGGTTCAAGAAGAACACCCGCACCAAGCCAAAAGGAACGGAGAAGAGCATGCTTAGCAGCTCCAAAAAGCCGAGCAAGAGGACCTTGCCCAAAACGACCTTCTTTTTTTCTAACGGCAAAGTGGCCGTATATAAGAGATCGCGGTTGGCGAGGCAAGTCGGAAAAAGGGAAAGGAACCCCGAAAGGGGATAAACGAACGCGACCATCGCGGGCCAGCTCGGGATGAGGATCAAGCAGGACAGACCGACGAAGATCCAGACCTGGACCGGAATGCAAAGCCGGATTTCTTTATAAAGGAGATTCTTCATCTTCGTTGCCCCTTTCAATGCTGACCATGATTTCCTCGAGTTCCGCCGGGCGGATGGCGCTTTGGAACAAAGGCGCGTCTTGGGCGGAGACGACGCCTTCGTAGCGCCCATCCTTGACGCGGAGATGGGAAATCGAGGCTTTCTGCTCCTCATTCAGAGAAGACTCTTCTCCCGAAACGGAGAAATAGCCCTTCTTGAAGGAGGGGACGTCCCCGGTGTAGAGGATCCTGCCCTTTTGGATGTAGGTGATATCGTCTGCGCACTTCTCAAGATCGGAGATGACGTGGGTGGAGAACAATATCGCGGCGCGTTTTTTCTCGGCGATCTTCCTCAGGCAGTCAAGAAGTTCGTCGCGGCTCACCGGGTCCAGCCCGGAGGTGGGTTCATCCAGCAAAAGCAATTTGGCCCCATGGCTCAATGCGACGGCCAAGCCGTATTTGACCTTCATGCCGTTGCTCAGCTCGCGGATCTTCTTATTCTCATCGATCCCGAAATAGGAAAGCCACTTTTCGTAAAGGGCCTGATCCCAATTCAGGAAGAACCTCCGAGTGACCGAAGTCAGGGTCTTTACCTTCTGGGCCGGATAGAAATCGATTCCTCCGAAGAGCAAACCGATGTCGTTTTTCGCATTCGGGGAAGAAGAAACGCTTTTCCCTTGGAAAACGACCTCCCCCGAATCGGGCTCCACCAATCCGTAGATGGCTTTAAGGGTCGTGGTCTTTCCAGCCCCGTTCCTGCCGATGAAGCCCATGATGCGACCCGGAAGCAAAGAAAAGGAAACGTCTTTCAATTTGAAAGATGGATAGGACTTGCAAAGGGAATCCACGCGGAGAACCGGATCAGTCATCACTCTTCCCCATGTCCAAGGCATTGCTTACGAAATCGCTTTTGACGATCGCGATGCCCTTTTTGACGTCCGCCATCAGAAACACCTGATCGCCGGGATGGAGATCGAACATTTCCCGGATTTCCACCGGGATCACGATCTGCCCCTTGGCCCCGAGGGTGGCAAGGCCGATAGATTGAGTCTTACTTTTCTTACTTTTCATACTTATACGCTATCTCAAAGGAAATAAAATTGCAACCTGGGCGCGTTTTCGCAAACCTCGTCTTTTTTCCGGTAGAATGCTCTTCGGAAAAAGAGGAAACAGACACATATGAAGAAAAAACGCCTCATCCCCCTATTCGTTCTCTCAACTCTGCTGCTCGCGGGCTGCGCGGGCAATCCGGGCGCTTCCAGCGAATCCGGTTCAAGCGAAGGCTCCGAATCGAGTTCGTCTTCGGCTCCCGCGAATTCGGAGACAACGAGTTCCGCCGGAACGCCGGATGTCTCCTCTTCCGAGGGTTTCTCCGACCCCTCCTCGGACGTTTCCGTCCCTACTTCTATAGAAAGCAGCACCCCTTCTTCGCAGGAAGAAGAAGCCAAAACGATCGTCCTCTCCCGCAATAACGGGGGGATCTTGGGCAAATCCTATAGCGGCCAGGAAATTACCAATTCCGAGGCGAAGGCCCCAGACGGAACCTCCTTCCCGATCACCTATGTCAACGGAATCAAGCCAAACGGGGATTATGCGAGTTTTTACGGCCAGTTCAAAAGGACAGAAGGGGTTCTTCATAACACCAACTCCCTTTCCAAGCTGACGTCCATCAAAGTCACCTATACTTCCAAAAGCAAAGCCCAATTTTGTTTCTCCTCCACCGAGAACCCGGGAAGCTACAAAACCCTCGAATCCGGCGTGGCCTACCCCGCGCATGGGGAAACCCATTTCTTCGTCAAAGCCGGCGGATCCGTTTTGTACATCGAAACCATCGAAATCACTTACGGAGGGGAAGCCCTCCCGGATTCGGAAGGATCTAGCTCCGAAGAAGGAAAGACCTGGGACACCGACTATTCCGCCTCCAACGCGACCAAAGTCGATGAGGTGAATAAAAACCTGAGCCTCTACGATTTGCAGTACAACACCCCCACGGAAGGCACCCAAAGCGTGCTGGTCCTCCCGATCGAATTCACCGACAAGAAATTCTCAAAACAGGATCTCGAGGACATCCGCACCCTCACCGGAGGCACCGCCGAGGACACGAAATACTGGGAATCCCTCAAGACGTACTACGCGAAATCCTCCTACGGCAAATTGAACCTCACCTTCGAATACGCCGACCCGATCAACCTCGGTCAGACCGCGAAGAGTCTGTATCAAGAAGGTACGTCAAACGAAGATTACGCCAGATACGCCTATGGAAGCGCCAAGGCCCTTAAGAAAGGGATCGAAACCTACAAAACGATCCACGGAAGCGACTCGACCAAGAAATTCGACGCGGACGGGGATGGCCTCATCGACTCGGTTATCATGATCTATGCCGAAGACTACACCCCGAGCTACGACGAAAACGGCGACCTCTACTGGGCCTATCGCTTCTGGGATTATTGGGACGATGACCTCAAAGGAATGGACGTCGGGGTAACCGAAAGCAAAGAATCCCCGAACGCCTTCTCCTATTTCTGGGCCTCCCTCAGCTTCTTCTATGACGGCGTCGGCGGAACCCAAGGCAGCGGAGTCGATTCCCATACCTTAATCCACGAATTCGGCCATATGCTTGGGGCCGACGATTATTACAACACGGACGACAGCGCCTCCGAGCCAACCGGCGGGCTCACGATGATGGCCTATAACGTCTTGGACCACGATTCCTTCAATAAGCTCCAATACGGCTGGGTGAACCCCTATTACGTGACCGGTTCCACCGAAATCACCATCAATAGTTTCACCGAAACCGGGGACTGCATCCTCTTGGCAGATGAAGGTGGATGGAACGGGACGGCCTTCGACGAATACGTGCTCATCGAATATTACACCCCAACAGGATTGAACGCCCTCGACGGCAACACCGCTTACGAAGGGCGGGGGACGCTCAATCAGTCCGGCGTCCGCATCTGGCACGTCGACAACCGCCTCTATCTCTACGATCCAAGCACCAACCGCGAGAAAGGCTGGGCGAGCGATTCTCAGATCGCCTCCGGCGACTTCGGGAACTACGGCGTGGACTTTGCGATCAACAACTCCGACGAGAACTATTACAGCGCCGCGAGCAATTCCTTCAACGCCTTGAGCCTCATCTCTTCCAAAGGGACCCGCTTCACCAAAGATCGGAGCGCCCAAAACAAAGACCTCTTCCAAGTCGGGGACGAGTTCTCCCTCATCGATTCATCGGTATCAAGCAAGTACGCCTCCTACTTCGCCGGCAAGACCCGCCTCGACAACGGAAACGAGCTCCCCTACAAAGTGGAGATCACTTCCACGAACTCCTCCTCCGCGAGCATCCGGATCACCAAAAAAGCCTAAAGGCAGCGAAAGCTCGACCGCTTATGAAGCGAGAGCCAAATGTTGAACAAACCAACAGGAGGGTCTTTTCTTCTTGCAATCCACCTCTCAAAGAGAGTTTCCCGCCAAAGGGAATTTGCTCCTGTAGACCCTCCAGACGACCAAAGCGGAATAGACGAAGGCAGCCCCCTCCGCCACGTAGCTCCCCCACCAAATGCCTCCGGTGCCTAAGAAATATCCGAATCCATAGCAGGATGGGAACAGGGCGATCAGCAAGCGGATCGCCGATAGGATCATGGGGTGGACCCCATTCCCGAAGCCTTCCAAGATTCCGGCTGAGACGATGCAAAAGGAGGCAAGCAGAAAGGTGGGCGCGGTGATGCGGGTCAATTTGACTCCGGCGTCAACCCAATCCGACCCAAGATTGAATAAAAGAAGCAAGGCCTCCGGGATGGATTCGAAGAGGACGATCCCGACTAGAGCGAGAACCGTCCCATAAAGATAACCGTATAGAATCGCTTCGCGCACCCTCTTCTTGTCTTTGTTGCCATAATTGAACGCCACGATGGGAAGCAAAGCGTTGATCAATCCGTAAAAGGCCATGAAGACGAAATTCTGCAGTTTGTAATAAACCCCGTAAACCCCCACGAGCATATCCTGGGCGGCGGGATTTCCCGACAAAAGGGCCATGAAGACAAACTGAAAGACCAAAGATTGTAGGCTTTGAAGGGCTTGGAGGATGATCCCGGGGAGTCCGACTTTTAGGATGCTCCCCATCATCGAAAACGACGGTTTCAGATCTTTCTTCCGGAAAGCGATTTCCTTATTGGCGAACACGTTGAGCAGGAACCCGACGATCATCGAGACTACTTGGCCTAGGACAGTGGCAATCGCGGCTCCCTCAACCCCCATGTCCAGCACCAAGATGAACAACGGGTCCAAGGCAATATTCACCAGCGCCCCGGAAAGTTGCATAACCATCGCAAGGGAAGTTTTCCCCGTCGCGCAGAGCGACCGTTCGGTGACGAGCTGAAGAAGCTGGGCGAAGGAGAAGATGAAGCATATGCCGAGGTACTGAGACCCCATCGCGACGACCATCTCATCGTCGGTCACCGCGGAGAAATAGAAATTCGAGAAGAAGATGATGAGCCCCAGGGTCAAGAAAACAAGGTAAAAGCCCGCCATCAGCCAGTACCCATTGATGCAGGATGAAGAAGCGTCGTCTTTCTTATTTTGGCCAAGGGCTTTGGACAAGACCGAATTGACCCCGATTCCCGTTCCGATCGCCACCGCGACCAGAAGCATTTGAAGCGGGAAAGCATAGCCAAGGGCGGTCATGGCCTTTTCGTTGAAAGGGGCCTCGATCATGCCGATGAAGATGCTGTCGACGATGTTATAAAGCGCGCTGACCACCATCGAGAAAATCATGGGGATGGCCATTTTCAAAAGCAGAAGAGGGACTTTCTTCGTGCCCATAGGATTGCCGGATTGTTTTCTTGCTTCCATAAAAGATACCTCGTAGAAACCTGAGCTTAGAGATCTAGGTTCAAAATCTACGGGGCGAAAAGGAAGCTTGGACTTCGGAAAAATCCCTCGTCGTTTTCGGGATGTATATTAAGGGGAGGATGCGACAAAATCAAAGATAAACCGCTTTCTTTCCCAGAAAAACATGGCTGCGGGCCCCAAAAGAAAGGGGCCGTTGATCGATTTCTGTCCGAGGGGATATCTAGCGAAAGAAAAGCCCGGCAAAGCCAGGACTTCATGATTGATGGTGCCCGAAGCCAGACTCGAACCGGCACGTCCTCATCAGACATTGGATTTTGAGTTTCTTTTGAATCTTCCGTGCAACCACAACTTCATTTAGATTTACGGATTGGAACTACAAAATCTTTCGATGGTTGTTTG
>SFUB01000124.1 GCA_004561785.1 bacterium
ACAAAGGATAATGCTCTTTTTTGTTTTGAAGAAAAGCCGTGAATTCCTGCATCGTCAAGGAGCTCGAGGCAACATTGGCCTTAACGGTTTCCCAAGCAGGCCCTTTCATCTTCTCCCCAACGTTCGTGGACACGCAGGAAGACAAGGCGCCTAGAGTTAGGGCGAAAACCAGGGCAGCCGATTCATGTTTCATAGAGGAACTCCTTTTGCCTTCTAATCATACCCCATGGGCTACCGCCTCCGAAGGAATTTCTGGGAAACGGACTCGGCAGAAGCAAAAAGGCCCGCCTTATGGCGAGCCTTTGGATTCCAGTTGGTGACCCGTACGGGATTCGAACCCATGAATGTATCCTTGAAAGGGATATGAGTTAAGCCACTTCTCCAACGGGCCAAGAATGGCGCTCAGTATAGGGCTCGAACCTACAACCGATCGGTTAACAGCCGATTGCTCTACCATTGAGCTAACTGAGCGCATTGCCCTAGGAAACGGGCGAAAAACATTCTAGTCATTGGCCTTTCGGTTTGCAACTGCTTTTTTCAAGAAAAAAGCGGAGATTTCCTCCGCTTCGCTTATCTTTGCTTTCTTTACTTTTTCGCGTCCAATTTCGCTTCGATAGAGCCATAGAGGTCAGAGACCGTTTTGATGGAAGAAAGCTCCGAGGTTTCGAATTGGATTCCATAGCGGTCTTCCAACGCAAGGCACATCTCCACGACGTCCAGGCTGTCGAGGCCAAGGTCCTTGAGCGATTTGGTCGCGTCCACGGAACGGACGTTGAGACGCTCGGCAAAGCTCTTTTTGATTTCGGACATGATTTGACTATCGGCCATTTTCTTTTACCTCGATTCGGCCCCATTATAAGCACCGAGGCTATCCTTAACAAGAAAAGAACCCTCTTTGGGGTTCTCGCCTTAGAGAACGTAGGCGTATTCGTGATTGACTTGGCTTGATACGGTCTCATCGATCTTCTCCGCCGTGCGTTTGAAGGTCCCGTAAAGGACCCCGGCCACCAGCGCGAAGATGCTGAGCACCAAAACCATGCCCAAAAGCTGCCCTTTGATTTCGCTCATGTTCGCTCACCCCCTTTCCATGTAATATCCGACGATCGCCGTCCTTTTGACGGAGATGCGGAGCGGGTTCT
Organism: bacterium; assembly: GCA_004561785.1. Taxonomy (GTDB): domain Bacteria; phylum Bacillota_I; class Bacilli_A; order RFN20; family CAG-826; genus Alloenteromonas. The sequence goes on from SFUB01000124.1 coordinate 1,140, forward strand.
TCGACAAAACGAAGCTCTCATAATCCTTATAAAGGAGAAAAGTCAGATTATCCCCGACGGCCGGAAAATGAAGTTCTTCATATTCCAGGGTCGCCTGATGCTCTTGAACCAAAAAGAGAGTGTTTTCGGATACGCATCCTTCTTTTCCGATGTTCCGGCTGACGACCAAAGCAAGGGCGTCTAAGGAAGAATGAATAGAAGATACGGCGATGATATCTCCGCCCAATAGCATCACGGCCATCAAGAAGACCATGGAAAGCATCAGTCCGAGTTTATAGGCCATTGAGCATCCCTCCCATGATTTCGAGCAGGGCCAGCATCAGGGTAAGCATTGAGATCCCGCCCCCAAGTAGCGGCAGGAAATTCAAACTGTCTAAGCGCTCTTGATAGGCTTCTTCGGCCCTTGCCTTTTTCTGTTCGGAAATTTTGCCGAAGAGTCTTTGGAATTGCTGAAGGTAAATCCCTCCCGTGCCTTGATCGACCATCTGGTAGACGGCGAGCATCACCTCTTTGATTTCCAAAGAGGCGAAATGGGAAGCGAAGGAAAGATAAGGGGCGAGGGTCTTGTCTTCTTCGATTTCGCGAAGAAGCCCTTCTAAAGCCGCCTTAAGTCGGCCTTTGGCAAAAGGGAGCACCTTCTCCAAGGCGTTATAAACGTTGAAGCCGTCCTGAACGAAGATGGAGAAATAAGAAAACAGATCGACGAACTGCTGCTCATCCTCTTCCGCCTCTTTGCTCTTCTTTTTGCTTTTGAGGAGCAGGCGATAGAAAGAGATGAGAAGGAAGCAAGCGAAAGGGGCGAAACCATAAACGATTTTCCTTTTCCAGAGGTAAAGCAAGCAGGCAAGGGCGAAGCAAACCAAAAAGAGAAGTACGGAGAACCATGGGAATTGTTTTTGCTTAGCGTTTTCGCTCATTGCGTTTCCCTTTCTTAGTCTTGGATTTTGAAGTGCCTTCCGTATAGACGAAGCAATAGACCAGAAGGCTGACCAGCAAGAAGGCGAAATAGACG
>SFUB01000001.1 GCA_004561785.1 bacterium
TTCATTTTCATAAGTCCTCCTAAACCGCTTCATTGCTATCCCGTTAACTATACAGGATATCCAAGGTTTTAAGAAATTTTGGTTCTCCAACATTTCCTGGGGTCGGCCCCCCCATGCAAAAGGGGGCCGGGGCATGCCCAGACCCCAGATTTCCCCCAGGTTATAAAGGAGAATCGAAAAAACGCGATTTCCTCGCGTCTTTCGAATGTATATCAGAACGATTTCGTTCCAGATGTCTGTTGGTGGACCGTGAGGGACTCGAACCCGCGACCCGCTGATTAAGAGTCAGCTGCTCTACCAACTGAGCTAACGGTCCAATGCGCTGTTGCGCTTGAGTATTCTATTCCCGCATGAACAAGGGAGCAAGCCCCTATTTTGCGATTTTCGAAAAATCGCTCTCCGCGGAGAGGAATCCTTCAATCCTCGTAGGTGGCTTTGAAATCGATGGGCTTCTTTTCCCCTTCGACCCCATCCAAGGAGATCTCCTCATAGCTCGAATAGAGTTTATTTTGGCTGATGTCCACCTCATACAAACCCAAAAGATAATCGGGGAACCCTTGCTTATGCTTTGAGAAGGCCATCAAGGAAAAGGATACGATCACAGGGATCCCGAAGGTGAATAGAGAAAGGCAGAGTTCCCCGAAGAAGAAGATCGCCCAGCGGCCAAGGAAGCGAGGGAGAGAGCAGGACAAAAGCCTATTGTCGACCAGGCCGATCTGGTACATCGCCTTGCCTAAGGTTCTTCTTCCTTTTTTGAAGAAGAGAGGCGGAACCAAATAGACGAGGATCCCACCCATTAGATAGGCGATGGGGATCTCAACGAAAAGAAGCATGTTGGATTCGAAGCGGGTAAGTTCAAGATACCCCGGGACCATCGTGATCAGATAACCCTGGCAATGTTCATCCAAAAACGGGGCGTAGGCGGAGGAGAAATAGGTTTGGTTGTCCGCTCCGCAGGCTTTGTTCCTTAAGATGGATCCGGAATCGTCTTGGATAAAGAAAGGCGTCCCTTCGTAGACGAGCCCCGGATCCAAACGGTAGGCATCATAGTCTTTTTGGACCGCTTCTTGGTCCTCTTGCCCCGAGACCTCGCCTACATAGACGATGAAATCGTCGATGGCTTGGCTAGACAGGCTCATTTTCGCATAGGACGTGTAGTTGTTCTCTTCCATGTCGAGGTAGGTCACGACGTCGATGGTTTTCCCGTCTTTAACCCGGTAAAGCCCGGAATCGAGTCGGATTGCCATCATGGTCTCGTCTTTTTCAACGTAGGCGGGAACATGGGTGACCGCGGCCCGGGTCGCTAAAAACAGCAAAAAGAAAGCGAATACGAAAAGGATGAAATCGAACAGGTTCGCAAGCACCCTCCGGTGGAACTTCGGATAGGAATAATGGATATTGTAATGGGGCTGGTAAGCCATCTTCATTCACCATACCCTTTCGCACGATACAAAGCATCCATCATCTCTTCTTCAAGCATGACGGTCCCGGTGAGTTTGTCCACCAGGGTGCGGTCCATTTTATCGAAGAGAAGGAAGAACAAAGAGACCAAATCGAACAGGAGGGAGAGCAAAGACAGCTGCCATAAGCTCGGGATCGCGAAAAGCTCATTGAAGGAGACGATCGGCCAAGGCAAGAGGAACAGCAATCCCGCGTTCGCGAAAAGGGCGTAGAGGAAATGCAAGGGCAAGGTTCTCTTTCGGACCAAAGTCAGTCCATCGACCCGAACCCGTTCCCTTCTTAGGAAGAGCATCCCCAAAGTCTTCCTCGTCTTGGAGAGAAGCGGAACGACCAAAAAGACGATCGAGAGGGAAACCGTCTCGGCCAGCCCAGCGGACAGCAAGACGATTCCATTGCTTTTGGCGTTGAAGGAGGCGACTTCGTTTTGCTTTTCGACGTAAGAGATCCCTTCGTAAGTCAGATCTTCTTTGCCAATCTCTTGGATCATGGCCCCATAAGAAGGCAAGAAGAACTCCTTCTGGAACTTCTGATAATCCTCCTCGCCCTTTTTGCTGGGCGCGTTTCCCACCTCGTAGAAAGGGGCGAATTCCTCTGCGTACTGGGGTTTCAAGGCCAAAGGGGAATAATCGAAGAACTGAGTCGCCGTGTCTTTGGTTTTGATGAAATCGAGATAACGTCCCTCATCTTTTCTTAGGTCCACGAAATAGGTCCGGAGCACGTCCCCCTCCGAGGAAGATTTGCCAAGAAGAGAGGAGACGTAGACGGAGCAGGTATAGACGAGGTTCGCAGAATAAGAAGATGGCTCTCGGTCGCTTTTGCCCTCTTCGTAGAACAGGAGCTTGTTCCCGTATAAAACGAGGTCGCGTTCCTTCTGGGCTTTCAGGCATTGTTCTTGTTCCCCATAGAGATTGCTCGCATAGGAGCAAAGGGGGTAGAAGGCCAAATGGAACAAGGCGAAAGCAATCACGAAAACCAAAGCGAAATCCGCGGCGAAGGCCACGAATCTCTTTCCCTTTGATAAGGGGAAGATTTGAATTTCTTCTTGGATGTTCTCTTCCGTTCCCATGTTCAAAGAATCTTACCTTAACAAGCGAAGAATAAAAAGAAGGCCTTAGGGCAAGCCTAAAGCCTTCTTTGAGGTTCGAAGCGTTTATTCCGCGAAGGTGAGGGTCAAACCCTTCACGTAGACGCGTTCACTTGAGCCGGTACCGGTCGTGGTGAGCTTGAAGAATTTGACGCCGGTGCCCTCGAATTTGAGGGTGACTTCATGGTTGCTCCAAGCCGGGGCCGTCACGGCCTCGCCCACGCTTTCGGCAGAAGCCCCATAGACGTAAGTGAAGGGGCCTTCGCCCTTGGAAGCGCCGTCGGAAACGATGGTAAGAGAGACCAAAGCCTTGGCCTCCGCGCCGCCTTCAATGGTGAAGGTTCCGCCCCCCTGATAGACGCGGATCGCGCCGCTGTACACCCCAGGTGCGGTGCCAGCGTTGCCTTGCTCAGCTTTGTAGGTATAGCCGGTCTCGCCGAGAGTTCCATTCACGGCCGCGAAGGAAGTGACCATGAACTCATTGTTGCCGGCGACTGAGACTTCGATATAAGCCTTCCTACCGGTGGAGGAGGTGATGGTGATGCGGGCATCCCCACCGGCGACGGCGGTCACGAGGCCGGTCTCGCTGACGGTCGCGACGGCATCGTCGGAGCTTGCGTAGGTGAAGGTGTCACCTTCCCCCGCGGAAGCGGTGATCTGAGAGGTTTCTCCGATCTTCAGGGCGCTAGAAGCAATGGAGGCACTGACGGCGGTTCCAGAAGCGGCCTCGAGGAATTCGATTTTCGCGGCGCCTTTGTTGACGGTCTCAGGGGTGCCATTATAATTGGTCACTGCTCCAGTGACCTTGACTTTGGCCCCGGCGACGATCTTTTTGCTGACCTCTTCGGTGCAGCCGACTTGGAAGGCGATGAATTTAGCATCCGGATCGTCGATCTCATCCGAAAGGGTGACGCTCATATTCTCAAACTTGGCAGACCATTCATTGGTGACCTTTGCGACGTAGCCGGTGATGACGTAGGTGTCGGCGCTGACCGCTCCGCTGGCAAGTTTGTTGGCGGCTGCGATGGCCTCCGCGACGGTCGCATTGATGGTTGACCCAACCGCTTCGGAGAGGAATTGGGTCGTTCCTTTCGTGGCCTGGAGGGAAACGGTCTTAACGCCATCATCCGCGGTCTTCACGTACTTGTTGAGATAAGCGGTGACCTTGACTTTGGCCCCGGCGACGATTTTGGAGGAATCGACGCCATCGGCGAGTTTAGTGCGGAAGACCTCGAGGACATCCTTCGCATCGGCGGAAGCGCCGATCTTATAGCTCATGTTCTTGTATTGGTCGCTCCAAGCGTTGGTGACCTCGGTCACGTAACCGGTGATGGCGTATTCCTTCTCGGTGGTCTTGCCTTCTTCCAAACCGTTCACGATCTCAAGGGCTTTCGCGACGTCGATCTCTTCCACGACAACGGGAGCATCGCCAGCTTCGAGGATCTCGACGGAGATGACCTTGCCGGTCTCGACGGCGTATTTGCCTTCTTCGGAGGTGGAAACATAGTACTTGAGGGTGCACTTCACCTTGACCTTTGCATTGAGGGTGCATTGATCCTTGTTATCCCCGGAATAGCCATAGACGAGGAAATCGTCCTTGGTCGGGGTGATCGCCCCCTTCGCATCGGCGATGTAGAAGCCCTCGGAGGAAGTGGCGACGATGTAGCCGGTGATGATGTAGTTGTCGACGGAGGTGGCATTTTTGTCGAGGGCCTTCGTGGCGGCGACGGCCTGGGCGACGGTCGCTTCGATGTCTTTGACGGTGATCTTCTCACCTTCGACCTTGGTGATTTCTCCGCCTTGTTCGGTTTCGGGGACGCTGTTGTTGTAATTGACAATCTTGACCTTCGCGGTCACGGTCGCGCCGACCCAGATGTCTTCATCGGTGACTTTGGTGCTTCCGTCGGCTTTGAAGTCCTTGCTCAAGACCGCGCGGTAAACGAGGAACTTGGCGTCGTCTCCGGAGTTGGCTTTGAGATAATAGGAGACGTTGCCATAGCTAGAAGGAGCGTCGCGGAAGGAATCGACGACGCCTTTGACGTAGAAGTATTTCTCCGTCGCAGTCGTGCCGGTGGCTTTGGCGACTTTGAGGGCGTCGGCGTTGTCAAGAGGATCCGTGGCGGTGCCGGCGTGGACGGTGCCATAAAGATTGATGGCGTTTTGGGCAGGGGAGACGGTCAAATCGACGCTGTCGCTCTTATCGCCATAGGTAACGGTGATTTTGGCGGTGCCGGCGGAGATGGCGCTCAAGACGCGTCCGGTGACTCTGACGACCTCAGGGTTGGAGGAGACAATCGTGATCTTGCCCTGATTGATGAGAAGATTGATGTTCCCCGCCGGATCGACGGCGATACTCAGGGTGCGGTTGGCGCTCTCAACGGCCCAAGCGGCCTGCAACTCTTCTTTGTTGGTGATGCTGATGGAGTTGACGACGTCCTCAGAACTCTTAGATTCCGAAGACGAAGGCACGTCGACGGAGCTCGAAGGCACGTCGACGGAGCTCGAAGGCTTATCAACGGAACTCGAAGGCACATCGATGGAGCTCGCAGGCTCATCGACGGAGCTTGAGGAGCTCTCGACGGGGTTCGGTCCGCAAGAGACCAAAGCGAACAAAGCCAAAGCGGTTAATGGGATAAACGATTTTTTCATATTTCCTCCTATTCCCAAATAACGAAAGCGACGATATCCCGGACTTACTGGACGAAGGTCCGGTTGTTAATATCCTTCAGCAGGCGCGAGTTGGAACGTTTCTTGGCGATGCCAAGGCAAACGAACGTCGCTCCTGCGCAAAGGAGAATAACCGAGGCGACGAGGAGAACCACGAAGACATAGAACTCCGCGCATTCGACGACCAACTGGTATTGGTTGGTCGGCTTCTTCGCGAGGAAGAAGAAGAGGATGGAGAGGATGAGCGCGATGCCTCCAATGGAGAGCATGCCCATCCCGCTGGCGAAGGAGTTGCGGGCCCTTTGGATCTGTGCGTGGGCGGCTTGCGAGAGGGACTTGACCTCCGCCTCGTCAAGACCGGCGTGGATCAGATGGCCGCAGCGGGGGCAAACGTAATTAAGCGTGGCGTCTTCTGCAATCTCCACGTCAGGAGAATAGGAAGAAGACTTCGCTTCGATCTTCGATTCATCGATCTTTTTGGCGCAATGGGGGCAATACATAAGTTCAGGCCTGTTCTTTCTTCACCCATTTCATGTCCGTGGACTTCCTGGGGTAGATGTTGAATTTGTCGTTGCCGGTCGAAGAGGAGTGGAGGCCGAGGACCCCTTGGAAGAGGAAGGTCTCGCCCACGAAGCGGTCATAGCTGCTCCACCTCAGGGCGGTGTCATTGGGGTCGGGCTGATAGTCGAAGGTGAAATAGACGCTCCAAGCCGTTTTGTCGGTGGCGGAGGTGTAGAGGACGTGGGCGGAATCGGAATCGTAGCCGCCGGTGACGGTCACTTCGTCGGTGATCTTGACGGAGCAATTCAAAGCGGAATAATCCTCGGCTTTGATCGCTGCGTTGAGCTCGGCGTTCGTGTATTCGAAGGTGTAGAGCTTATGCTCTTCGGGGACGTCTTTCGCGCGGTAGATGACTTGAGCATCCTTTTCATCAAAAGAAACGGTCGGGAAAGTGCCGTCGGTGAGCTGGAATCCGAAGTTGCTCTCCAACGCCAAAGCGGAAACTTGGATGTAGTTCCCGATGGTGGTGAACTTCGAGGGAATCGCGGACATGCCGACGAAGATGTTGATCCCGGCGTACTCGCCTAGGATTCCTTGTTTGATTTTGTCTTCATAGATGGAGTTGCCATAATCGTCGAAATAAAGAGGCTCGCCGGATTCGCTCACGTAGGAGCAGTAATCCTGGATGTAGACGATGTGGTTCGAGAAGCCAGCGACGGCCCCCTGGACGGTGACCTTAGCGTTATCGTAGGCGTTCTTATGGGAGGGGTCTTTCAAGGAAGCGACGACTTCGTTTTTGATGTCGAGCAAAGAGACGTTCTTATATCCGCCATAGTTGAAATAGGGGTCGGGCTCGGTTCCGAAAAGATGGAGCCCGGCGTTCTTGGCTTGGGTTTCCGCGGCGTAGAAGGTATCGACGTAATCGGGGATGTCCGCGACGTTTTTGACCCAAGAATAGCCGTTCTCGACGATCATGAGGTTCAGAAGCTTCAGCTGATCGAAGGGGGCGTTCTTGACGGATTCGTTGATCCAGACAAGGGAGACGTAGCGCGAGCCGGTGGAATCGGCGGAAGGGGCTTCATAGACGCTCGTGGGGGAGGAGACGACGATCGTTCCTTTCTTATTGGCCCTCTCAAGGATCTCCGAGGTGTATTTGGAGGCGGGTTTCCCCCAAGGTTGGACCTTGCCGGTGGATTCGGGGGTGTCGATCCCGTAGAAACGGGCCTTCAGAAGGGTCTCGCCCTTTTCGCTTTTTGTGGAGGTGGTGAAATGGGCGGTGTCCCCGTCGATCGTCGAATGGAGGGTGACTTGCTCAATGCCATCGGTCCAGAAAGAATGCCCGACGTAATCCAGATTGAGCTTCACCGATCCATCGGAAGCGTAATCGATCCAACCCATGGAGGAAGATTCCGAGGATGGCTCCGAGGAAATGGAAGAAGAAGATTCCGATGGTTGTTCCGAAGAAATGGAAGAAGCGGGCTGCTCGTCTTCCGTGGAAGAGCTGGGGGTTGGCGCGTCATTGCAGGCGGCAAGCCCAAGGCAAAGCGCGGTAAGGACGAAGAGAAGGGAACGTTTTTTCATATTCAGGAACCTCATTTGATGTAAGTCGCGGCCGTGGCGATGGCGTCGTCGAGGGCCGTGGTGACGGACTTGGAGCCGAGGAGAGCTTGGGTCAAGGCGCCGCCGATTTGTTCGCGGAGCTGGGCCGATCCGACGAAGACGTCGGTGTTGAGGTAATGGCCGTCGATGTCGTTGATCAAGACCTTCGCCGATTCCGCGTAGGTCTCGCCTTCTTCCATGAAAGTGAGGAATTCGTTGGTCTCATAGGCGGAATAGCGGACGGGGAGATAGCCTTCCGATCCGTAGATGCAGAGATAGTCGTTGACGACGGGGTTCGTGATGAATTTCGCGAATTGCCACGCGTAGCGCATCTTCTCATCGTTTTCCTCATCGCTGTTTCGGCTGGAGCGGAGGAAGGTCATAGTCGGGCCTTGGGTGACGTAGAGGGGGTTCGAATTGTTCGCGGGGACCCTCACGATGCCAACGTCGAAGGTCGCGCCGTCGGGGGAGTTATAGCCGGTGCCGCCGGAGGAACCGATCTCGAAGATGACCTGGCCTTTTTTGAAAGCGTCGGAGCCATAGGTCCCCTTCATGCCCTTGGTGGTCAATAAGCCGTCATCGACTTCTTTCTTGGTTTTGGTCATCCAAGCTTCGAGATCCTCGCGGGCTTTCCCATCCTTGAATTCGATCTTGCCGACGCCGTCGGATCCGATCGAGGCATAGGGGATGTTCTCTTGGAACATCTTCGAGATGATGAAGTTCGCGTCGGAGTCGTACCAAACCGGAGAGGTCAAAGAGGAAAGGACCTTGTCTTTGTTGTCCAAGGCGACCTTGGCCAGATCCATCAGCTGATCCCAGCTCATGGAGGCCAAGAAGGCGTCCCTTTCGTCTTCGGAGACGATGTCAGGGCGATAGATGCGGAAGGCGTTGGCGACGGCCTGTTTGTTATAGAACATGACCTCGGAGGATTTCATCAAGGGCAGAGAATAGGTTCCCGGCTTGGAGTAGTGGGTGCCTTCATCGAGGAAGGCCTCCACGAAATCGGAGGCATCGTAGACCGAGGTCCCGACTTTGTCGCCGAGGTAATCCTGGGTCCCGAAGCCGATCTCGGGATCATTCATGTAGTCGTCGAGATTGTAGACGAGAGAGCCGCCCAAGACGTTCAGGTAATTGGCGACGTGGTCGGGGTAGGCAATCGCGATCGTCGGGGTGTTGCCGATGGAGAAGCCCTTGGTCACCTTGTCGAGCATATCACCATAGGCGCCTTGGTATTCGCAGTGGATGGTGACATCCACCCCCTGCTCCTTCTTGATGATTGCAGAAAACTCGTCGGCTTTCTTTTGAAGGGCCACGCCGTTGCTTTGGCCGAAGGTGGTCCAAAAGTCCAGCTCGACCTTCTTCATCTCGCCGCTATTTCCGTTTTGGGAAGAGGCTTGGGAAGATGCTTGGGAAGATGCTTGGGAAGAGGCTTCGGAAGAGGAAGGGACCTCTCCCGAGGCGGAAGAAGAAGGAGGCTCCTCCGTGGGGCCGCAGGCGCAGAGGGCCACGAGAGCCGGAGCGCATGCCAAGATAAGTTTTCCGTTGATTTTCATATCGTTCTCCTTCTTCTCCGCTTGGGAGGATTACATTTTGGTTTTGATGGTGTTTTCGGCTTTGTCGAATTCGGTGTTGACGATTTCGTCGGTGAGGGTCCCTTTATCCTTCATGAGAAGGGTGGTGACCAAGGAGCCGCAGGCGGTCCTGGCGACGTCGGAGCCTTTGAAGACCGGCGAGGTGTAGAGGCTACTAGCGACTTTTTCGTCCGCGACGTATTGGAAGACCCTGGCTTTGACCATGTCCAAACTATAGAGCTCCTTGCCTTCTTCGCTGGCGACATCGAGATAGTCGTTGGTCTCCATGTTGGAATAGCGGATCGGGGAGTAGCCGGTGTCGAGAGCCCATTTGAGGGAGTTCATCTCGTTGGTCATGTGCTTGTAGAAGAGCCAAGCGGCGAGGGCGCGGTTGTCGTCTTTGTGATCGAGGAGGCAAATGGACGGGCCCTGAGAGATGAGGGAGTTCTTATGGCCTGCGCCAGCAGGGGCCTGCGGGATGCGGGCAACCCCGGTATCGAGGTTCGCCGCGACTTGGTATTTGAGGCCGCCGGTGGAGCCGACGGTGAACAGGGCGGAGGAAGCGGTGAAGGAGAAGTTGGTGTACTTGCCATCTTTGGAGGAGCCTTTGGTGAAGAAGTAGCCGTTATCGTAGGCGGCTTTGAATTTCTTCATGAGGCCTTTCATGCCATCGTTGTTGAAGAGCAATTTTCCTTCGCCGGTAACGGGATCGACTTCGGTGTAGCCGTAGCCATATTGCTCAGCCAGGGTGATGAAGAGGTTGTCGTCGGAATCGTAGCCGAAGACGGCTTTGGTGTAGGTCGCGTTGTCGCGGAGGATCTTGCGTTCGTCGTCGAGGGTGTTGTTATAGGAGACGAGGGCCGGGGCGAGGTGATCGAAGAGCTCATCCCAGGTGAGGTTATTGATGTATTCCTCGCTGATTGGGTTGCCGCCATTGATGGAGGAATCGATTTTGGAAAGGTCGAGGCCAAGGATGCATTTATTGTAGAACATGGCTTCGGTGGATTTGGAGAAGGGGAGCGAATAGGTTCCGGGGAGGGTGTATTTGACTCCTTCTTGGAGATAGGCGGGGATGATGTCGTCAAGATCATCATCGCTCCAGCCGTAGGTCTCATTCGTCATGTAGGGATCGAGCTGGCGGACGACGCCGTAATCCATGAGGGTGCCGATCGCGTCGGGATAAAGGACGGCGAGGTCGGCGTAGTTGTTGGCGGCGAGGCCATCGACAATCTTGTCTTTCAAGCCATCATAGCTTGTGGATTCCTTCGTGTTGATAACGGTTACGTTGGGTTCGATCTTCTTGAAGCTCGCGATGAAGGAGTCCAAATCATCCGTGTAGGAGGAGTTGGAGACGAGCTCAATGGTGGTCGGCTCTTTGATGAGGTATCGATCGCCGTCGGCGGAAGAGGACTCCTGCTCCTTGCTGCTTTCTTCCACGCTGGAGGAGGGTTCCTGTTCCTTGCTGCTTTCTTCAACGCTGGCGGCGGGGATGGAAGAGGCGGATTCCGGTTCCTTTGACTCGGACTTGTCCTTGCTCCCCTGCGAGCAGGAGGCGATGGTGAGCAACGCGGCCATCGGCAAGACGTACAACAGCTTTTTCATGACTTTTTCCTTTCGTTCTATTTATATTCAAAGATTCATAGAATCTTGGAACATCTTATTTTAGCCTTTAATCCCGGCGCGCCCAACACCTTTCATAATGTACTTGCGGAAGAAGATGAAGAGCAGGAACAACGGGACGGTGACCAAGACGGTGGCGGCCATTTGGTAGCCGTAATCGGTGACGCCCAAGTCGACGTCGACGAAGGTGGAGGAACGCAGACCGTTGGAGATCAAGCGGAAATCGCGGGACTGGGTGACCAGGTTCGGCCAAACGTAGGAGTTCCAAGTGCCCATGAATTTGAGGATGGTGATGGAGATGAGGGTCGGCGCGGCCAAAGGAACCATGACCCTCCAAAGGAAGGACCAGTCGCTTTTGCCGTCGACCTTCGCGGCCAGATAAAGCTCATTGGGGATTTGCTTGAAGTTCTGACGGAGCAAATAGATGTAGAAGACCGAGACGATGAAAGGCACGATCATGGCCAAATAGGCATCGATCAGGGTCTGCGCCTGGCCGACCCAGCCAAAGCTCGCCACGGTGATGTAGTTGGAGATGACCATCATCTCGCCCGGGATCATCATGGTCATGAGGAAAATCGCGAACACGGCGTCACGCCCTTTGAATTTGAGCCTCGCGAAGGCAAAGGCCGCGAGGATGGTCGTGATGAGGGTGCCGGCGGTGGAGAAGAAGGCGACCACGATGGTGTTCCACATATAGGTCCCGAAGTCGAAGACCTGGAAGACGTGGACGTAGTTGCTCCACATGACGATGCTCGGGAAGAAGGTCTGGGTCGCCCCGCGGATTTCCTCGTTCTGCTTGAGCGAGGTGATGATCATCCAGTAGAAGGGGAAGACGACGATGACGGCCAAAGCCAAAATGAAGAGGTAAGTGAGGACGGTCATGATGGCCTTGCTGACCTTCTCGGTCCTTTTGATGGCCTCGACGGTCTTGCCCGATTCGCCCAAAGAGAGGGTTAGGTTGTCGTTGACGCGGACTTTCTTGAAATCCGGATAGGTTTTGACGGCGGTGTTTTCCATGCCTTGACCCTCCTTAATAATGGACCTTTTTCTTGGACGCCCAGAACTGCAGGGCGGTGAAGATCAGGATAACGATGAAGAGGAACACGGCCGCGGCCGCGGCGTAAGAGGTGTTCGTGGAAAGATTGTCGTAGATGTAATAGACGATCGTCTCCATGTTCGGGTCGCCCGCGGTGCCCAAGGTGCCGGGCCCGTTGAAGAGACCGACGATGTGGGTGTATTCCTTGAACGAGCCGATGAAGGAAGTGATCATGATGTAGAGGATCTGAGGCGAAAGAAGGGGGACGGTGATCTTCCAAAGCACTTTCCAGTGCGGGGTGGAATCAATCATCGCGGCCTGGTAGTACTGCTTATCGATGCCTTGAAGCCCGGAGAGGAAGATGAGGATCTTGTAAGGAATAGAGCCCCAGATGATGTAGAGGCAAAGAGGAATGTAGGCAAGCTTCGGATCGGCCCCGTAGATCCAGGTGGTCGAGGTGTTGAAGATGTAGTTGATGACGCCGTTGGTGTCGAAGATGACCGAGAAGACCATGCCTACCGCGATGGAGTTCGTGACGTAGGGCAGGAAGAAGAGGGTCTGGAGGAATTTTTTGAACCAGGGGATCGAATTCAAGGCGACCGAGATGATGAGGGCCAAGAAGATCGAGACCGGCACCGTGATGATGACGAGGAGGAACGTATTCGGGATCGCGTAGTTCACGAAGTTGATCTCGCGTCCTCCGGCGGCGTTGGTCGTAAGGCCGAAGATGTAAGTGAAGTTGTCGAAGGTGAGGTAATCGAATTTGCCCGTGGCGTATTCGTATCCGCCGGTAAAGGCGATGAAGATGGTGTTGATGAGGGGGTAGATCAAGAAGATCGCCACCAGGATGATGACCGGGGCAAGATAGAGCCAGCCCTTCCAATTATTGGAGGCGCCGATGTCTTCGATGCCGCGGGTCCGGTAGGCTTTCTTCGAGGCGTGGTTCGAAACCAAAGTCACGATGCGCTTGTTCTCCGGATCGTAGCCCGGATCGTAGCTCGGGCGCTCTTCCGCGAAGAGTTCCTGGGCGGCTAACCCGGAAGAGGCTATTGCTTTCTTTCTTCGATTGAAAAGCATGTCGTCTCCTCCTTAGAAGCGGATCCTCTCTTCGGTCTCCCCGTCGAATAGGAAGGTTTTGTTGGGCTTGAGGAGCAATTTGACGGATTTCCCTTGCTGCATCTCCTCGCTGGAGATGATGACTTTGAAGGTCGGCTTCACGGAAGCTTTGTTCAAGGCGACCAAGGAGATGTCGCGCCCGAGGACCTGAAGCTGCTCGATGTCGGCGGAAAGGACGTTCTTTTGCCCTTTCTTGGCCAAGATGAACCCCTCGGGGCGGACGGCGACGAAGATATCTTTGTCGCCAAGCTCTTTGGGAAGATCCATGACGGCTTCTTCGCCGATGTAGACCTGCTTGCCTTGGATGCGGCCTTTGAAGACGTTGATCGGCGGGTTGCCGAGGAACTGGGCGACGAAGAGGTTCGCGGGGTTGTTATAGACTTCCTGCGGGGCATCCATCTGCTGCATGATGCCGAATTTCATGACGACGATCTGATCGCAGATCGACATGGCTTCTTCCTGATCGTGGGTGACGAAGACGGTCGTGATGCCGGTCTCCTGCTGGATGCGGCGGATTTCCTCACGGGTCTGCAGGCGCAAACGGGCATCGAGGTTGGACAAAGGCTCGTCCAAGAGCAAGACGCGGGGCTTCTTGACCAAAGCGCGGGCGATGGCGACGCGCTGCTGCTGACCGCCGGAGAGTTGATTCGGCTTCCTTTGGAGGTATTCATCGACCTGAACGAGTTTGGCAACGTCATAAACGATGTCACGCCTTTCCTCTTTCGTCAAAGAACGGTGGGCGATCGCTTGAGCCGTGTCGACTTCAAGATCCACCAGGTGGAGTTCTTCGGAAAGGCGATCAAGGATCTCCTTGGCCTTGTCCTTGCTGATCCGCTTCAGTTTGAAGTAGACCTTGGTGTTCGAACGGTCAAAGTAGAGTTTGAAGTCACTGAAGGCGGCCTTTTCTTTCTTGAGGGCCTCTTTGATGTTCTTCTCAAAGAGCCTGTCGACCACTTTGGAGATGGAATAGGAGACGCCTCCCGGATAGGGGAAGGAGCTTTCGATGGCGGAGATCAACTCATCCAGGGAGGCCCGCTTGGCGTTCGTGATGTTGCCCATGAGCTCGTAGCCTTCGCCGGTCTTGGCGATCGCGGCGCTTTCGATCTTTCCGAATTCTTTCGCGGAAGTGCGGAAGGAGGTGATGCATTCATCGATGTGGGCGGTGGAGAAGCTCTTGCCGAGCTTTCCTTTGATGGCGAGGGAGAGGGTTTCCTTCTCGCTGGCGGCAGCCACGGTCGCGCGGACGGTGGAGTCATAAAGCGGCTCAGACACCATGGTCTCCTCTTCGTCGACGAGCTTGGCCTCGATGATCGAAGGGAAGTGCTTGTCGAAGGCGGCGCGGACGCTCTTGGAGACGCCTTTCAAAGCGATGGTGAAATGGACGTTCTCGCCTTCTTCTTTGGCGGAGACGGAGAATTGCTTCTTGGAAAGGCCGAGTTTGCGGCAAAGGCTCTCGATGGATTTCACGATCCCGGGGACGATGTCGCGCGGATCTTTCTTATAATCATAAGACAAGGAATAATCGAAGAAGGTCTCCAAGGGGACTTCGACTTTGAGGTTGGTCAAAGGGAATTCGATGTTCTTGTAGATCGTCATATGGGGATAGAGGGCGTAGTTCTGGAAGACCAAGCCGATCCCGCGCTTCTCCGGCGAGAGGTTGGTGACTTCCTGATCCCCGAACCAAACTTCCCCGGAAGTGGGGACCTGAAGGCCCGAAATCATGTAAAGGGTCGTGGACTTGCCGCAGCCGGAAGGGCCGAGCAAGCCGACGAGCTTGCCGTCGGGGACGACGAAGCTCATGTCTTTGACCGCGACGGTGTCGCGAATCCCTTTCTTCGCGTCGCCCGGGAAAATTTTGGTGAGGTCTTTGATGCGGATTTCCATATGATTTCTCCTTCTTATTTGGTACCGTCTTCGACGATGTCAGAGTCTAAATGAAGCTTTTCCTTCTTCTTTCTCTCCATGGTTTCCTTGATGGAAATCACCATATCCTTGATGGCGAAGCCTAAGAATATGGCCCCGGCGAGGGTGAACACGATCACCCAGACGTCGAGGGGATTGAAGACCACGATGGTATTCTTCAGCATCGCCCAGCGGGCTGTGATGAAGAGGATAGAGGAGAGGATCAAGGCATAGCCGAGGAAGTTCTCGGCGGACTTGATCACGAATTTCTGCGTGTTGACGCGCCGGAATTCGTCGTTGCGGTACTTCTTCTTGCAGTAGAAGTAATAGGCGAAGGCGCCGGCGATGAACAAGGCGGCATAGGAGCCATAGGCGATTCCGAGGACCGCCCCAATGGAGAGGATTTGCACCCCGGCGACGCCTTCATCGGGGAGCAAGTCGAGGGTCGCGAAGCGGAAGGATTTCTTGGAGTTGTTGGCGATCGAGTTCTTCGTCGCGTTGAAGAGGTCCGCCTGGACGAAGAAGCCGCAAAGCTGAACGGAACGGGCTTTCTCGATGCTGAAGTCAGGGGCGACGTCGCTATCCTTGATCAGGAATCCGATTTGGGTTCCATCGGTGATCTCGGTGGCTGTAACGGGGGTTCTGACAAAAAAGGTCTTGGTAACCAATTCCCCATTCCGGTTTTCATAGACGACGCGGTAAGAAGCGCTGGAAAGGGAGGAGAAGAGCAAACGGATGCGGAGGGTTCCGTTCTCAATGAGGGCCTTGTTGCTCTCATAGGCGGAAGGATTCACGGTTTGGTAGATCTCGTAATTGGCTTTGGCCTTCACCGAGAAGCGGGAATAGCCGCCGATGAAAGTGGCCTGATCGGGGGTTAAGGAGAAGAAAGAGGAGAAATCGGAGACGCCGCTATAGGAGATGAGCGGCTTGGCTTTGATGGGTCTCGCCTCCGGATCGAAGATGACTCCGGTTCCGGCTTCGTCGCGAATCAGGCGGCGGATATTGTGGAAGACGATGCTTTCCCCGTCGATGTGCGCCCCCTTTGGGATTTCCACATCCACGTAACGGTCGTCCTTCGCTTTCCCGGCCAAGGTGCCAACCGCGTCAAACGGAAGGGTGGTCGACGCTTTGGGAAGCTCGTAATAGCAATGCTCCCGCAAAACGCGGTTCTCGGAATCAAGAAGCGTGTATTCCATCGTCAAGGGCAGATTGTTCTCGGGGTTGGCCTCGTCAAAATAGCCGACGAAGAAGTTCTTGCCCTCGCCAAAGGCGGTCGCACCCGTAGTGTTGACGCTGAGCATCCTCTTCTCGGCGCTTGAATAAGAGTCCTCGGTATGGGAATATTCAACTTCGGCGTCAGTCCAGTCTTCTTCCCAGCCCGGCAAAGCGGAGGCTTCGGCGGATTTGATCTTCACGCCGGCTTCCTGAGCGCCGGCGAAGGCGTTCGCGGAGATGGAAGTGTATCCAGAAGGGATCACGATGGTCTCGATGTTGTTGTAGGAAACGGCTTTGAGATTGTTGTAATCATAGCAGGCATCGGCATCGATCCCCGTCACATGGAGGCGAAAGATAGCGACCGGGGAGCCATAGTTGATGTATTGAGGCAAGACCACGTTCTTGCTGGATTTGCCAGCGTTGTTGATGTTGAAGACCCTCGCCTCATAGACCTCCGGCTCATAAGGGTGTTCCTCGGTCGCATTCTTCTGCGCCTCCTCGGATTTGGCTTTGGCCGTATTGAGGTCCACGTAGTTCTCATCGACGATGCGGGCGAAGACGTTGTTGTAACGGGTGGAGTTGTTCCAAGCCTCAATCTTGACCGACTGCATGGACAAATTGAAACTCTGGGAGGTGGAGGTGATGGAGCTCCCCGTCAGCGAGACGGCGAGTTCCATGCGATCGGCATCTTCCTCATCGCCGAAATCGCGGATATTCTCCGCTTCGGCCTTGGCTTCGAACGCCGAACCGCCGAGGCCGGTGAGCATTCCTCCGCCAAGCAGCAAAGCGAGCGATCCCAAGAAAGCGAAAAGACGTTTCCTCATAGAAAATTATCCCCCTGTCGCGACATGCATTCCAAAAAAGTGGGCAGGTTCATATCTGGGCCTAATACTACCGCCATTAGGCGAGCTTTGCAAACCGTCATAACGGGAAAGGACAAGGGGATATTCAAAGGAAAATAAAAAGAGGATTCTCCAAAGTTCCACAAGCGGAATTCGTTTGGCCCAATCTACATTTTTCCTTTTTTAAAATTGCCGCCAGTTTCCTTTTGGAGGCAAAGCCGAAAAGCAATGCTCCCTAGCAATGGCATTGGACGGTTGGGCAACCCAATAAAAGGGGGAAACGTATAAGGGGTGGTGTGGATGAAAAGTCGTTCAAAGTCCAAAGACGCGTGGCGATGGCGAGCATGGATTGCCGGACTTTTGTTTACGCTTCATGGAATTGCGAACTCGGCAAACCCGTTGCTCGACGTATCCTCCGAAGCTGCGTTAGGAGGGCCATAGGTGATGTTTGCAATCGGCGGCTCTTGCACGGAATCAACAAAATCATATAAATCTTTGAATTTCGAAGAAGAGGAACTATCAAAAATAGATTTGTCAGCCATGTAAAACAGCATTTTAAAGTCCGTTGGATCAGTCGAATCGAGATAAAAGAAATGAAATATGAGAAAAGCATTCAAGGACGGATAGTCCGCGCGCAGAATAGAACTGATTCCAAAATTGACGCCATAATAGCGAAGTTCCCAATTCAAGTCCGGCAGGAGCGTCGCCCCTTCCCACCAATAGGCCGCGTTTTTGACCCTTTCTTTTCCATTGAAATAGGACGGCCAGGCTATCCGCGACGTGCCATCCGGGACCTCAGAGATGGGAGAAGCATGCAAGTCCTTCCCCTCGATCTGCGCCCTGAAAGCGGAGGCGAAGGGGAAGAAATCGTTCCCCTCCGAAGGCAGAGAGAATACGGATTCCTTCATCGAGATGGTCCAATAGCCGCTCGGTTCAGGATAACCAGGGGGCGTAAGCGGATCCGGCCCACAAGAAGCTAGGCCCAAGGCCAAGGCTCCCAAGCAAAGAACAGGAAGATGTCTTTTCATTTTCTCCCTCTTTCATTCGGCGTAGTTCCAAATCAGGAAGGCGCCGATGTTTCCGTTGTAATCCGTGATGTCGAAGTACCTTCTGCTCGCGCTCCAGCCGTCCAAAACGTCCAAGATGCATTTCCACTCCGTGACGTTGAAGAACAGCACTTTCTTCTCGAGTTTGTAAAAGCGATAGCCGAAAACGGCAATCTGATGGGACCCATACACGCCCGTTGACGTGGCGAATATGATAGGGGTAGAGCGGACGTCGAAATTATTTTTGAAGTCTTCTGTTCCCACGTACCTGTTGTAATTGATTTCCTCCCACGAATCCAGCCTTGGATGTCATAAACGTTGGCGACACGCTCGGCCATCTGAGAAGTTTGCCAAATATCAAGGCCGCCCGGGTTTTCGGAATACCAAGTTGTCTGTGTTTGAAAAGAAGCACTCCTTACTTGACGATAGAGATCCGTCCGATTTTTTACAGGGAGAGCCGAATAATCCTCCCCATATTTGCGTTCGACGCCATCCCGAAATTTATAGAGTTTTTTCTGAACGCTCATCGTAAGAAAATAGGAATACATCGCAGATTCCTCAAAACGAATGTCATAAGGCGAGGTCTTCTTCATCGCCGAAGGGAAAATGGAAGGCTTCGCGCCAGCCAGATAATCAAAAACGTTATAACAAGCGGTTAGCGTGCAGTTGGGTTCGGCGTTGGCCCAGTAACCATTCCTTTCTTCCAGGTAATTGCCAAAATCTTGTTGGGTCGTACCCCTATAATCAAGCGAAGTCCAGCAATCCAGTTTGCAATCCCTCCCGTACTTTTCCTCGATGTATTTCGATAAAGGGCGGGGATCTGCGGCGCTGCCGTAAAGCTCAGCCCCTCCATTCGGGACTATTCCCCGGGCTGGCAGTTCCGATTTCTGAGCCAAAAGTTCGCCGTCCTCTATGAGATCGCCCGAATAGGCGTTGAAGGTCAAAGAGGAATCGTGAGAAAGGTCAGCTTGCAGCAAGGAAACAGAGCCATAGCATTGATTGGACCCGCCCACGACGCACCCTTTCCCGCTTGAGAAAAGGAAAAGAGACCCCTCCAAGTCGCCAGAGGGGGTCTTCACGGAAAAAGGGTATTCGCCAACGAAGACCCCTATGTCGGAATCCGGAAAATAGAAAGAGGCGAGCTCCCTTACCTTTTCCTCCTTGCCCTTTTGGAAAGCCGTTGCCTTCCAAAAGGGCAAAAAAGAGAAGAGACGGCTGAAGCCAGAAGCAAAGACAGAAGTTTCCTTTATTTATCCTCCGAACCAAAAATAACAAGGAGGAAAATGGAAGACAAGGGGACGACCTATTGAGGATGAAAGAGGAAAAAAGCCCCTCCGAAGAGGGGCTAGTTGGCCATAGAGGCGAGATCAATGAAGGATCTCAGCGACGGTGCCGGCGCCGACGGTCCTGCCACCCTCACGGATGGAGAACTTGGTGCCTTTTTCCATGGCGATCGGGTGGATCAGCTCAACGGTGAAGGTGACGTGGTCGCCAGGCATAACCATGTCGGTCCCAGCGGGGAGTTCGATGGTGCCGGTGATGTCGGTCGTGCGGAAGAAGAACTGAGGACGATAGCCATTGAGGAAGTGGGTGTGACGGCCACCTTCCTCTTTGGTGAGGATGTAGGTGGTAGCGGTGAACTTGTCGTGGGGGATGATGGATCCCGGCTTGGCAAGGACCTGGCCACGCTCGACCTGGTCGTGGGTGATGCCACGGAGGAGGGCGCCGATGTTGTCGCCGGATTCAGCGAAGTCGAGGGTCTTGCGGAACATCTCGAGGCCGGTGACGACGGTCTTCTGGGTGGGACGGATGCCGACGATTTCAGCTTCGTCGTTCATCTTGATCATACCACGCTCGACACGGCCGGTGACGACGGTGCCACGGCCGGAGATGGTCATGACGTCTTCGATCGGGAGAAGGAAGGGCTTGTCGGTGTCGCGGGTCGGATCGGGGACATAGGTGTCGAGGGCTTCGAGGAGCTCTTTGATGCAAGCGCAGGCGGGATCGTCCATGGAAGTGGCCTGGCCGGCTTTGAGGGCGGAACCCTTGATCACGGGGATCTCGTCTCCGGGGAAGCCGTATTTGCTGAGGAGGTCGCGGACGTCCATCTCGACGAGGTCGATGAGCTCAGGATCGTCGACCATGTCGCACTTGTTGAGGAAGACGACGATATAAGGAACGCCGACCTGACGGGCGAGCAAGACGTGCTCACGGGTCTGAGGCATGACGCCATCGGTGGCGGCGACGACGAGGATCGCGGCGTCCATCTGGGCGGCGCCGGTGATCATGTTCTTGACGTAGTCAGCGTGCCCCGGGCAGTCGACGTGGGCGTAGTGACGCTTCTTGGTCTCGTATTCTTCGTGGGCGGAGTTGATCGTGATGCCACGAGCCCTTTCCTCGGGGCTGGAGTCGATGTCGCCATAGGCTTTGTCGACGGCATTGCCCTCGGCGCCGTTGGTGGCTTTGCCAACCATGGCGAGGTAGTGGGTGATGGCCGCGGTAAGGGTGGTCTTGCCGTGGTCAACGTGGCCGATGGTACCGACGTTCATGTGAACGCGGTCACGGTTGAACTTTTCTTTTGCCATTTGTAATTTCCTCCAAAAATGGTCTTGTCGAAATTGGCGAATAAATATTAGGACAAGGGGGGCGGGGAAGCAATACTAGAAGTATTGGTTTTCCCCGCCTCTTGAGCTAAACGTTTGGGGTTACTTCCCGCCGGTGGCCTTCTTGATGATGGCGTCCTGGACGAACCGCGGGGTCTCCCCGTAGTGGTCGAACTGCATCGTGAAGTTGCCGCGGCCCTGGGTGATCGAGCGAAGGTCGGTGACGTAGCCGAACATCTCGGCGAGCGGGACTTCGCACTCGACTTCCTTCGCGTTGCCGCGCTGGGTCTCCCCGACCATGTTGCCACGTCTCCTGGCGATATCGCCGATGACGTCGCCGTAATACTGTTCGGGGACGGTGATCTCAACCTTCATGATCGGCTCGAGGATGACCGGATCACACTTCGGAGCGGCCGCTTTGAGGGCCATGGAAGCAGCGACTTTATAGGCGGCTTCGGAAGAGTCGACATCATGGTAGGACCCGTCGAAGAGGGTCGCCTTGAGGTCGATGAGGGGGTAGCCGGCGAGGACGCCGCGCTGAAGCGCGTCTTCCAAACCTTGCTGGGTCGGCTTGATGAATTCCTTCGGGACGGAGCCGCCGACGATGGCATCGACGAATTCGAAGCCTTTGCCGGGGTTCGGTTCGAAGCGGATCCAAACGTCGCCGTATTGGCCGTGGCCGCCGGTCTGTTTGATGTAGCGGCCTTCCGCTTCGCCGGTCTTGCGGATGGTTTCGCGGTAGTTGACCTGCGGGGCGCCGACGTTGACGTCGACTTTGAATTCGCGGCGCATACGCTCGACGAGGACGTCGAGCTGAAGCTCACCGACGCCGGCGATGATGGTCTGGCCGGAATCCGCATCGGTGTGGACGCGGAAGGTCGGGTCTTCTTCGGCGAGTTTGGTGAGGGCGACGGACATCTTCTCCTGGTCGGCTTTGGTCTTAGGCTCAACGGCCTCTTCCAGAACCGGCTCGGGGAAGGTGAGCTGCTCGAGGATGACGTTGGTGTCTTCGTCGCAGAGGGTGTCGCCGGTGGTCGTGGACTTAAGTCCGACGACGGCTCCGATTTCTCCCGCGTGGAGGACGGAGACTTCCTGACGATGGTTCGCGTGCATCAAGACCAAACGGGCGATGCGCTCTTTCCCGCCGTGGGTGGAATTGAGGACGTAGCTGCCGGATTTAAGGACGCCCTGATAGACGCGGACATAAGCCAAACGTCCGATGAAGGGGTCGGTCGCGATCTTGAAGGCCAAGCCGACGAAGGGCTTGTTGTCGGTCGCTTCGCAGACGTAGGGTTCGCCATCGATGGTCCCCTTCTCGCCCGGAATGTCCAAGGGGGAGGGGAGATAATCGACGACCGCGTCGAGAAGCGGCTGGATGCACTTGTTCTTGTAAGCGGAGCCGCAGAAGACGGGGAAGAAGGTCCCGGTCAAGACGGCTTTGCGGATGGCGGCTTTGATCATGTCGACGGGGACTTCCTCTCCGTCGAGGACGAGCATCATGATCTCATCGTCGAAGGAAGCGAGGTCTTCGAGGAGGATCTGGCGGTAGTTTTCCACCTTTTCCTTATATTCCTCGGGGACATCGGTCACCTTCGGGGCATCGCCTTTGTCGGTCTCATAGATGTAGGCTTTGCGTTCGATGATGTCGATGCAGCCCTTGAAGTTGCCTTCCTTGCCGATCGGGCATTGGACGGCGTCGGCGTGCTTCTCGCCCAAGCGGGAATGGATGGACTCAACGCACATATCGAAGTCGGCTCCGGTGGCATCCATCTTGTTGCAGAAGACGATGCGGGGGACGCCGTATTTGGTGCCCTGACGCCAAACGGTCTCGGTCTGGGGCTCAACGCCGTTTTTGGAGTCGAGAACGGTGATGGCGCCGTCAAGGACGCGGAGGGAGCGCTCGACTTCGACGGTGAAGTCGACGTGCCCTGGAGTGTCGATGATGTTGAAGCGGGTGCCCTTCCAGAAGCAGGTGGTGGCGGAAGAGGTGATGGTGATGCCCCTCTCCTGCTCTTCTTCCATCCAGTCCATGGTGGCGGTGCCTTCATGGACCTCGCCGATCTTGTGGGTGCGGCCGGTGTAGAAGAGGATACGCTCGGTGGTAGTGGTTTTGCCCGCGTCGATGTGGGCCATGATCCCGATATTGCGGGTATGGGGGAGGTCGTACGTTTCGGTTTCTTCGATTTCGTTCTCAGCCATAAGGTTGCTCCTAAATCAGATTAGAAACGATAGTGGGCGTAAGCTTTGTTGGCTTCGGCCATTTTGTGGACGTCTTCCTTCTTCTTGACGGAAGCACCGGTGCCGTTGGCGGCGTCGATGATCTCGCCGGCGAGCTTGTCTTCCATGCTCTTCTCGCCGCGGAGGCGGGAATAGGTGACGAGCCAGCGGAGGCCGAGGGTTTGTTTTCTCTCCTTGGAGACCTCGGTCGGGACCTGATAGTTGGCGGCGCCGATGCGGCGGACCTTGAGCTCAACCTCGGGCATGATGTTGTTGATGGCGGTCGCGAAGATGTCGATGGCCGGTTTGCCGGTCTTGGCTTCGATCTTCTCGAAGGCCTTGTAGATGATGGTTTGGGCCGTGCCCCTCTTGCCGTCGTACATGACGCGGTTGATGAGGCGGGTGACGAGCTTGCTGTTATAAACAGGATCTGGCAAGACGTCGCGTTTTTCAACAGAACCTTTTCTTGGCATGGTAATTCTCCTTACTTAGAGGCCTTGGGCTTCTTGGTCCCATAGAGGGAACGCCCCTGACGGCGGGCATCGATGCCGGCGCAGTCGAGGCAGCCGCGGATGATGTGGTAACGAACGCCCGGCAGGTCTTTGACACGGCCGCCGCGGATCATGACGGTCGAGTGCTCCTGGAGGTTGTGGCCTTCGCCGCCGATGTAGGCAGTGACTTCGTATCCGTTGGAAAGGCGGACACGGGCGTACTTCCTAAGAGCGGAGTTCGGCTTCTTCGGGGTCATGGTGCCCACACGGGTGCAGACGCCACGCTTCTGGGCGGAGGGCTGGCTGGAGTTGCGCTTGGTCAAAGAGTTCCAGCGACGTCCCAAAGCGGGGGTCTTGGATTTCTTGACCGCGGACTTGCGGCCCTGCCTAACGAGTTGGTTAATGGTTGGCATGTTTGTGTTTCTCCTTCTTTAATTCACACAATACCCGGTGTATCCAGCACCGGGGTAAATAAAAGGGGCAAAACCCTCTTACTTACGTCCGGGGGTGATGATAAACCGGCCCAATAGGGCCTGTCAACATAGTTTTTCGCTTTTTCGAATATACCACAAGGCCCGGTGTATCATTTTGGGCACAGTGCACAATAAAAAGGCGGTTTCGCCGTCCCAGCACCCTATATAGATTAAGGATACGGAGAAGGCGGCATACTGCTGCTAGAATATCGAAGGAAAAAGCACAAATGGCATTTCTAAATCTAGGCTTGGCCGCTTTGGCTTTCTTTTTGATTTGAGCCGAAAAACAGGAAGAAAAAGCCCACCCCCTTTCGGAGATGGGCTCAGGGGAAGAGGTTAGTCTTCCTGATCGGGGCGATCGTGCTTTTCGATGTATTGGGCTTTGACCTTCTTCATCGCTTCGAGCACGTCGAAGTTCGCGGCCGCCTCTTTCTGTTCCTCATTGTAGAGGCCAGTGCCGGCGGGGATGAGCTTCCCGGTGATGACATTCTCCTTCAAACCGTGGAGGACGTCGATCTTATTCTTCACCGCGGCGTCGGTGAGGACGCGGGTCGTTTCCTGGAAGGAAGCGGCGGAGAGGAAGGATTCGGTCTCCAAAGCGGCTTTGGTGATGCCGAGGACCAAGGGTTCGCAGACAGCGGGACGCTTGCCGGCGAGGAGGACTTTCGCGTTCTCTTCGGTGAAGCGATCCATGTCGATGCGGGAACCCGGGAGCATGCCCGTGTCGCCGCCATCGATGATGACGACCTTGCGGAGCATCTGACGGATGATGATCTCGAGGTGCTTATCGGCGATGCCGATGCCCTGGCCGGCGTAGACTTTGCGGATTTCCTTGAGGAGGTAGACTTCGAGTTTCTCGACGCCTCCGACCTCGAGGAGATGGCGTGGGTTGATGGCACCTTCGGTGATCTTGCCACCGTTTTCGATCTCGTCGCCTTCCTTCACGCGAAGGTGGGCGCCGTAGCCGGTGGTATAGGTCTTCGACTCAAGGGAGTTGGTGACGGTGACCTCATAGCGGTCGCCCATCTGCTTGATGGCGCTGACGGTGCCGGAGATCTCGGAGATGAGCGCCTCGCCCTTCGGGTTGCGCGCCTCGACGAGTTCTTGGACACGGGGAAGACCGGTCGTGATGTCGCTTCCGGCCATGCCGCCGGTGTGGAAGACTCGCATGGTGAGCTGGGTGCCCGGCTCGCCGATGGACTGGGCGGCCATGATGCCGACGGCCTCGCCGATCGAGGCGAGTTTGCCGGTGGCCATGTTCTTCCCGTAGCAGTGCTGGCAGACGCCGTCTTTGGTCTGGCAGGTGAAGATCGAGCGAATCTCGACCTCGGTGATGCCGGCCTTCTCAATGGCGGCGGCCTGATCGTCGGTGATCAAGGTATTGCCCGGAACGATGAGCTCGCCGGTCTGCGGGTCGAAGATGTCGCGCATGGAGTAGCGTCCGGCGACGCGGTCCTTGAGTTTCTCAACCACGTTGTTCTCGGCGGTGTTGATGATGGCGCGCACCTTGAAGCCGTGGTCGCAGTGGCAGTCTTCCTCGCGGACGATGACGTCTTGGGAGACGTCGACGAGACGGCGGGTCAAATAGCCAGAGTCGGCGGTTTTAAGAGCGGTATCCGCGCCGCCCTTACGGGCGCCGTGGGTGTTGTTGAAGTATTCGGAGACCTTGAGGCCAGAACGATAGGACGAGACGATCGGGATTTCGATTTCCTCGTTCTTCGGGTTCGCGACGAGGCCCTTCATGCCGATGAGCTGCTTGAAGTTGTCCAAGGAGCCACGGGAGCCGGAGTCGGCCATGATGACCAGCGGGTTGCGCTTGTTGCTTCTCATCGCCTTGGAGACCTCGCCGGCGACGGAGTCGGTGCAGGCTTTCCAGATGTTGACGATCTGCTTATGGCGCTCGGCGGCGGTCAAGTAGCCGCGGCGGTAGAATTCTTCGATGCGGTCGACTTTCTTGTTGCCTTCTTCGACGAGCTTGGCTTTCTCGACGCCGATGGTGCCTTCCTTGATGTCATCGATGGAGACGGTGACGGAGGAGACCATGGAGAAGTAGAAGCCTTGATCCTTGATCTTATCGAGGACGGCGCTCGTTTTGGAGGTGCCGTACTTTTTGAAGACCATGTCGATGAGAGGTCCGAGCTGCTTCTTGCCGATCTGCTTCTTGAGCGGAAGGGTGTCGATGTACTGGGCAAGCGGGGAGAGGGAGGATTCGGGATCGAATTTGGAACCGAGCTTCTCGACGACCTCTTTCGGGGTCACGAACCAGCTTTCCATGTAATCGAGCGCCTCATCGGGGTGCGGCTCGTCGTTGATGTAGGGGAAGTCGTCGGGGAAGACTTCGTTGAAGATGATCTTCCCGACGCTGGTGATCAAATATTTGCCGTGGACGTCATCGGGGATGCCGGCGCCGAAGTCCTTGTGGATGGCTTCCGCGGGGATCGCGATGCGGTTGTGGAGGGAGACAGCGCCGTTTTCGTAAGCGAGGCGGATTTCCGCGACGCTGTGGAAGACTTTGCCTTCGGCTTCCTTCCATTCGAGGTCCTTCTCGGCCATGGCCAAGATGGCTTTCCGCTCGTTGACGGCGGTGCCTTGGGCTTCCTCTTTGGCCTCGATGGCGCGGAGGGTGTCGGCCCTATCCTGGAAATCGGAGCGAGCTTCCTCCGTGGTGAGGTGGAAGTTGCCCAAGATCATGTCCTGAGACGGGATGACGATGGCTTTGCCGTCTTTGGGGCCGAGGATGTTGTTGCTGGCCAACATGAGCTGGACGGCCTCTTCCTGGGCGGATTTGCTGAGCGGCACGTGGACGGCCATCTGGTCGCCGTCGAAGTCGGCGTTGAAGCCAGGGCAGACGAGCGGGTGGAGACGGATGGCTCTGCCGTCGACCAAGACGGGCTGGAAGGCCTGGATGGAGAGACGGTGGAGGGTCGGGGCTCGGTTCAGCAAGACGGGGTGCTGGGAGATGATCTCCTCGACGATGTCGAAGACCTGCGGATCATAGCGGTCGATGAACTTGTCGGCGGCTTTGTGGGCCGAGACGACTTTCCTCTCGATGAGGATGGCCGCGATGAACGGGCGGAGCAATTGGATCGCCATCTCGCGGGGCAAGCCGCATTGATACATGCGGAGGCTCGGCCCGACGGCGATGACAGAACGGCCGGAATAGTCGACGCGCTTGCCGAGCAGGTTCTGACGGAAGCGGCCGGGCTTGCCTTTGAGCCCGGAGGAGAGGGACTTATAAGGACGCCCGCTGGGCCCGGTGACGGGCTTGGTGCGGCGGCCGTTGTCGATGAGGGCATCGACGGCTTCCTGGAGCATACGCTTCTCATTCATGAGAATGACATATGGGGCGGACATGTCGATGAGTTTCTTCAGACGGTTGTTGCGGGAGATGACGCG
This sequence comes from bacterium, assembly GCA_004561785.1. GTDB lineage: Bacteria > Bacillota_I > Bacilli_A > RFN20 > CAG-826 > Alloenteromonas. The sequence goes on from SFUB01000001.1 coordinate 26,841, forward strand.
GCGATAGAGATCGTTGAGGTCGCTGGCCGCGAAGCGCCCGCCGTCAAGCTGAAGCATCGGGCGGAGATCCGGCGGGATGACCGGGAGGGCGTCGAGGACCATCCATTCCGGCTTTTGGTTGGAATCGCGGAAGGCGTTGATGGCCTCAAGGCGTTTGGAGAGCCTCATGCGGCGCTGGGTCGAAGCGGTGCGCATCTCGTCGGTGATTTCGTGGAATTCCTTCTCGAGATCGACTTCGTGGAGGAGGCGTTTGATCGCCTCGGCGCCTTCGCCGAATTCGGCCCCAGTGTATTTGGAGATGAATCCGGAAGTGGTGAAGAAGTCGAAGGTCTCGGCGGGGTTCTGGAGCCTGTCGATGAGCTCTTGGGCCTTCATCTGGTCGGCGGATCCCTCCTCGAGGACGGGCTGGATCTCCTTGATCGCATCCACGAATTCAACGCGGGCGACGGATTCGGAGAGGTAGTCCTTGTACTTCAAGGTGGTGAAGGGCTCGCCGGTGAGGGGATTCCTCTTGGTGCCCGGGTCGAGGACGACGTGGGCGGCGAAGTAGATGATGTCCTCCAAGTTCTTGGGGGTCATGTTCAGGACGAGGCCCATGCGGGAGGGGATCGATTTCAGGTACCAGATGTGGGCGCAGGGGGAGACGAGCTCGATGTGCCCGAACCTTTCCCTTCTCCACTCCTTGGAGATGACTTCGACTCCGCACTTTTCGCAGGTGATGCCCTGGTAGCGGATCTTCTTGTATTTGCCGCAGTGGCATTCGTAATCCTTGGCCGGGCCGAAGATCTTCTCGCAGAAGAGACCTCCCATTTCCGGCTTTTGGGAACGGTAGTTGATGGTTTCGGCTTTGGTGACTTCGCCATGGCTCCAAGAACGGATCATCTCCGGGGAGGCCAGGCCGACCTGAACCGAAGCGAGGTCGTTGACGTCGAAGGTCTCGTCGCGATGCTGACGAGGCGGGAGCGGGGCGTCCAAAGCCACGCTCTCATCGAATTTTGGTAGATCAGACATGTTTGTTACCTCGCTTTCCTTCATTCCTCATCCCCGGAGCTGACGTTCCTGGAGATGGTGAGTCCCTCTTCCTCGGCGAGGTCATTGCTGACTTCGACGGTGGCGGTGGGATCAACGGCCTCCTCGCGCGGAGACATGGCGTTGCGGATGGAGGAGTTGACCTTCCTCTCTTCGATCAGGGCCTTCTTGGCGAGATCGTCGAGGTTGATCTGAGAACCATCCTTCTTATAAAGGGTGACGTTGAGGCAGAGGCCCTTGAGCTCCTTGACCAAGACCTTGAAGGCCTCGGGCATGCCCGGAGTCGGGATGTCCTTCTGCTTGATGATGGCTTCGTAGGCCCTCCTTCTGCCGACGCGATCGTCGGATTTGATGGTGAGCATCTCTTGGAGGGTGTGCGCGGCGCCGTAGGCTTCGAGGGCCCAGACTTCCATTTCGCCGAAGCGCTGGCCGCCGTTCTGGGCTTTGCCACCCAAAGGCTGCTGCGTGACGAGGGAATAAGGCCCGGTGGCGCGGGCGTGGAGTTTGTCGTCGACCATGTGCACGAGTTTGATCATGTACTGGACGCCGACGGAGATCCTTTCGCCGAAGGGTTCGCCAGTCTGGCCATCGTAGAGGACGGTCTTGCCATCTTCGGAGAGGCCGGCTTTCTTCATCAGGTCGAAGAGCTCATCGTTGCTCACGCCGTCGAAGACGGGGGTGGCGACCCTCATCTGCAGCTTGCGGCAAGCCAAGCCCAAGTGGACCTCGAGAATCTGACCGATGTTCATACGGGAAGGAACGCCCATCGGGGAGAGGAGGATGTCGATCGGGGTGCCGTCGGCGAGGAAGGGCATGTCCTGGATCGGGAGGATCTTGGAGATGACGCCCTTGTTGCCGTGGCGGCCGGACATCTTGTCGCCTTCGGAGATCTTCCTCTTCTGGACGATGTAGACGCGGACGACCATGTTGACTCCCGGCGGGAGCGGGTCTTTGTTCTTGCGGGAGAAGATCTTCACCGCATGGACGATGCCGGCGCCGCCGTGGGGAACGCGGAGGGAGGAATCCTTCCCTTCCTTGGTCTTCTCGGCGAAGATCGCCATGAGAAGCTTCTCTTCAGGCGTGGGCTCGGTCTGGCCCTTCGGGGTGACTTTGCCTACAAGGATGTCGCCTTCTTTGACTTCGGCGCCCGGGATGATGATGCCCCTCTCGTCGAGGAAGGCTTTCGCCTCTTCGCCGACGTTGGGGACGTCGCGGGTGATCTCTTCGACGCCGAGTTTGGTGTCGCGGCACTCGATTTCGTATTTCTCGATGTGGACGGAGGTGTAGACGTCATCCTTGACCATGCGCTCAGACATGATGATGGCGTCTTCGTAGTTGTATCCGTGCCAGGTCATGTAAGCGACCAAGACGTTGTGGCCGAGGGCCAGTTCGCCATGGCGCATGGCCGGGCCGTCGGCGATGATGTCGCCGGCTTTGACCTGGTCGCCCACGTGGACGATCGGGGTCTGGTTCATGCAGGTGCCGTTGTTGGTACGGTCGAATTTCTGCAGGTTGTAGGTGGTCTTTTCCTTGCCGGACTTCGTGACGATGGTCTTGGAGTCCATGTAGGTGACTTCCCCATCTTTGGTGGCGACGACGGCCAAGCCGGAGTCGCGGGCGATGAGCTGCTCCATGCCGGTCCCGACGTAGGGGATCTCCGGGGAGAGAAGCGGCAAAGCCTGACGCTGCATGTTGGCGCCCATCAAGGCGCGGGTCGCGTCATCGTGATCGAGGAAGGGGATGCTCGCCGCGGCGATCGAGACGATCTGACGCGGGGAGACGTCGACGAAGTTGACCTTCTCCTTCTCGGTTTCGAGGTTGTCCTCGTCATGGCGGGCGACGACTTTGTCATCGAGGATCTCCTTGACGAGGCAATCGTGCTCGACGTTCGGATAGATGGATTTGAGGTGGGTCGCTTCGCCAAGGCGGATATTGGCTTCAGCAACGTAGAGGCCCCTCTCGGCGTCGGCAGAGAGGTACTTAGCGCGGTATTCGACCGAGCCGTCATCCTTGAAATCGCCCTCCACGACGAAGGCGCGGCCATCGTCCATGTGAAGGACTTCGCGGAACGGGGTCTCAACGAAGCCGTGCTCATTGATCTTCGCGTAGCAGGCGAGGTTGTTGATAAGGCCGATGTTCTGGCCTTCCGGAGATTCGATCGGGCAGATGCGGCCGTAGTGGGTGTAGTGGACGTCGCGGACTTCCATGGAAGCGCGATCGCGGGCAAGGCCGCCAGGGCCGAGGGCCGAGATGCGGCGCTTGTTGGTGAGCTCGGCCAGCGGGTTGACCTGATCCATGAACTGGGAGAGTTGGCTGGAGGAGAAGAACTCGCGGACGGAGGAGGACAGCGGGCGGATGTTGACCAAAGACTGGGGAGTCATGCTCTCGGAGTCGGAGATGGACATCTTCTGCTGGACGTTCTTGGCCATCTTGGCGAGGCCGTTGCGGAACTGGTTCTGCAGCAATTCGCCGACGCAGCGGATGCGGCGGTTGCCCAAGTGGTCGATGTCGTCGGTCTGGCCGATCCCGAATTGGATGTTGCAGAAGTAAGAGAAGCAAGCGACCATGTCGGAGATGGTGACGCGGGAAAGGGTCAGATTGAGGTCGGTGCCGACCACGGGGACGATGTCCTCGCCTTCCTTATCCTCCGCGTAGACGTGGACGATGTTGACGTTGGAGTGGGTGTCGAGCCTCTCGTTGACGTTCAGTTTGACGGCGTAGTTGCCCCTTTCGAAGAACTCGCTGTCGCGGAGGGATTGGACATCCTCTTTGGAGAGTTTGTGGCCCTTCTCGAAAACGGTGACGGGGAGAACGAGCTCGCCGTTTGCGTCGATGATGTGGCCGGCGTCGTCGACGATGTAGCCGTCGCCTTCCTGGTGGGAATCGACGAGGTCTTCGGCCAAGACGCGCCCGGCAAGGCGATCGTAGATGCCGAGCTTCTGGGCGTATTTGAAGCGGCCCGCGTGGCCGAGGTCATTGCGCTTCTCGTCGAAGAATTTGGTGACGAGGAAGTCGATGGTGCCCTCTTCGGTGACCGGCTCGCCAGGTTTGAGTTTCTGGAAGATGTCGATCAAGGCGCGGGCGGAATTGGTGATGCTCTTGTCTTTGGCAAGGGTGTTCTCCAAAGCGTCGGACTTTCCGAAAAGCTCGAAGAGCTGCTCTTCTTTGTCGAGGCCCAAGGCCTTGAAGAAAGTGGTGGCAGGCATTTTCCTCTGCCTGTCGATGCGGACGTAGAGGACGCCTTTGAGATCGCTCTCGAACTGCAGCCAGGTGCCGCGGGACGGGGTGATTTCCCCGTTATAGATATGGACGCCGCTCTTGTCGATGGTGTCTTGGAAATAGGCGCCGGGTGAACGGACGATCTGGGAGACGATGACCCTTTCGGCGCCGTTAACGATGAAGGTACCGGATTCGGTCATCAAAGGCAATTCGCCCATGAAGACCTCGGAGTCTTTGATCTCGCCGCTATTGAGGACGAGGCGAAGGGTGACTTTGATCTTGCTTGAATAGGTCATGTCGCCCGCTTTGCATTCAAGCGGGGTGTACTTCGGCTCTTCGAGGCGGCAGGAAACGTAGTCGATGCGGCTGTCCTTGTTGAAGGAATCGATGGGGAAAACTTCGCGGAAGATTTCATCGAGGCCTTGTTTGAGGAACCAGCGGTAGGAATCGGTCTGGATTTCAACCAAATAGGGGAGCGGAAGCTTCCCGGAGATTTTGGAGAAGTTGATGCGGCCGTTGGCGCCTACGGGGTAGGGAACGCCATTGGGATCTTTGTAATCCAGAAGCTGATGGTCGAATTTTTCTTCTTGTGGCATGTGTTGCTCCTTATTTTCGCGCGATGAGAATTTGGAAGCCCTTATGGCGGGCTTTCACCTCCACTTTCCGGAAAAGGGTTTGGAGGTAGCGGAAGCAGGACTCAGCGCCCTGCTGTTTTCGGATGACTAGGATCAAGGAGCCATCTTGATGAAGGTGGCTAGGTGCGCCCGCGTACATCGCGTACGTAACCTTTTTACCCGCGCGTATAGGCGGGTTGGTTACGATTGTGGAGAAAGAGGAAGTCGTAAGGTTGTTGTAGACGTCTGAGTGGACGAGCTCGACTTGGTCGCTGACGCCGAGGTTGACGGCGTTTTTCTTTGCGCATTCGAGGGCCCGATCGTTCACGTCGGCTAGGACGACGTGGCGGGAAGGGTCAGTGTGAGCCAGGATTAGTCCGATAGGTCCGACTCCACACCCGAGGTCCAAGATATTCGTCCCAAGGTCGGTCTTGGCGATGGTTTCAAGCAGTAGCCTAGTGCCATCGTCAAGGCCGTCTTTGGAGAAGACCCCTGCGTCGCTTTGGAAGGAATAACGCTCGCCCAACAGTTCGAACTGATAGGTGATGTCTTGGTGGGCCAAGCCTTCTACATTGTCGAAATATTGGCTCATTTTTCACTCCTCTAGAAACGCAAGAACCCCGCCCAAGGGAGACGTGCCCCTGGGCGGGTTTCGGGTAGATTGGTTGTAAAAGCCGAAATTACTTGATTTCGACTTCGGCGCCGGCGGCGACAAGAGCCTTCTTGTGCTCCTCGGCTTCGACCGGGGAGATGTGCTCTTTGATCGGGGCGGGGACGGCGTCGACGAGCTTCTTGGCATCCATCAAGCCAAGGCCGGTGATGGCCTGGACGGCTTTGATGACGGCGACTTTAGATCCGCCGACGGCTTTGAGGATGAGGGAGACCTCAGCGGGTCCCTTCTTGACTTCCTCTTCTTCGGCCGGAGCAGCGGCAGCGGTCGCGACGGCGGCGGTGACGCCGAAGGCTTCTTCGACGGCCTTGACGAGGTCCGCGAGTTCGAGGGCGGTGTACTCTTTCAAGGATTCAACGATCTCTTCTTTGGTGAGCTTAGCCATTTTTGTTTACCTCCATTGGCTTATTCGGCGGCGGGAGCGGGAGCTCCTCCGTCTTTCTCCGACGCGGCTTTGACGGTCGCGGCGAATTTCTGAATTGGCGCATTGAGCACCGATAGGAACATAGAGAGCAAACCGTTGCGATCCGGAAGTTTGGCAAGAGCCTTCATCTGATCCGCATCGAACGCTTGTCCTTCGCCCATGCCGCCGCGGATGACGAGATGTTCATGCCTGCGGCTGAATTTGGCGACAACCTTCGGTCCGGCCGAGAGTTCCTTGGAGAAGACCAAGGCATTCGGGCCTTCGAGAACGCTGTCGAGGTTCGGGGCGCCGGTATCCGCGATGGCGCGCTTGACGAGGGTGTTCTTGTAAACGCCCATGGAAGCGCCGTCCTTTTCGAGGAGTCTGCGGAGCTCCTGAATCTCAGCGACGGTGAGTCCTTGGTAGGAAACAACCGTGACGGAAGCGGATTCCTTGATCCCTTTGGTGATCTCGGCGACGGCTTCCTTTTTGGCTTGGAGAGCTTGCTGATTCATGTGTTTCTACCTCCTTTCTTGTCGACTTTATGTGATGCTTCGAATAACTAGTGGGTTGTGATGTTTCATTAACCTCAGCAGGGTGGAGATTTAAGGCACTTGCCCCCGGCTATCTTAGGTATAGGAAGCGATTCACCGAATTGGATTCCTGCTCTTTCCGATTAGCTGCGGGAAGAGAAGGTGATCTTGATGGAAGGTCCCATCGAAGTGGAGATGACGACCTTCTGGATGTAGGTCCCTTTGACGGTCGCGGGACGGGCGGCAGCGATTTGGTTGCAAACGGCCTGGATGTTGTCGGCGAGGTCCGCCTCGGAGAAGGAAACGCGGCCGACGCCCATGGCGAGGTTGCCGTCCTTATCAACGCGGTAAGCGATCTTGCCTTTCTTGATTTCGGCGACGGCGGTCTTGACGTCCATGGTGACGGTGCCGGTCTTGGGGTTCGGCATCAAGCCCTTGGGGCCGAGGATACGGCCCATCTTCCCGAGTTCGCCCATCATGTCCGGAGTGGCGACGATGATGTCGAAGTCGAACCAGTTCTCGGTCTTGATCTTCTCGAGCATGTCGATTCCGCCGAAATAGTCGGCGCCGGAGGCTTTGGCGTCCTCAAGCTTGGTGTTGGTGACGACGAGGACCTTCTTGGTCTTGCCGTTGCCGTGGGGGAGGGAGATGGTCCCGCGGATGAGCTGCTCGGCCTTGGTCGGGTTGACGTTCAGACGGAAGCAGAGGTCGACGGAAGAATCGAATTTGGTGACGGAGGTCTCCTTGACGAGTTTGCAGGCCTCGGCGATGTCATAGACTTTGGCGGTGTCGATCTTAGCAAGAGCGACTTTGTAGTTTTTGCTCAACTTTTTCATGGTTTCGCTCCTCACTTGATGGCAATGCCCATCTGGCGGCAGGTGCCGGCGATGACTTTCTTGGCGGCTTCGACGTCCTCGGTGTTGAGGTCGGGGAGCTTGTACTTGGCGATTTCTTCGAGCTGAGCGTCGGTGATGGAACCAACGATCTGCTTGGCGCTGCCAGCGCCTTTCTGGATGCCGGCGGCTTTCAAGATCAATTCAGCAGCGGGGCTGGTCTTGATCACGAACTCATAGCTCTTGTCTTCGTAAGCGGTGATGATGACGGGGACGGTCTGTCCTTTCCTGTCACCGGTCTTCGCGTTGAAGTCGGTGCAGAATTTCGCCATGTTGACACCCGCAGAAGCGAGCTTCGGTCCTGGATGGGCGTTCCCGCCAGGGAGCTCCATCTTCACGACTTTGACGACTTTTTTCATGTGCAATCCTCCTTGTGGATTTGGCATGCAGTGGTGATCCGGGTCTCGTCTAACCCTCCCACGTTTGTGCACGCGGGGGTAATTATGCGCATGCATATACGCGAATGCAAGCAAAATTTGCAAAGTCGGTGACTTCCCAAGTTCAGCGTAGCCGGAAGGGAAACGGTGCGGGCGTTTATATTTGGAAATCGTTGAGCGCCCGCTTTCTATCTCACCGAGAGTTTAGCAATGGCGCTTTGCTTCTGAAAAACGGCCATTTTCACAAGTTTTTGCACGGTCGGGCTGAATTGGCGAGATTTGCTGGAATCGCCCTACCACCCGGCGTTGCAGCAGATCTTGACGTTTCCTTGCTTCCAAGGCGAGAAGCGGATAAACGGAAAGGCGCATCACCTTCCGGGCGGCAAATTCATCGCGGTTCATCTCTCGCAAAAAGGCAAGGCTTCTAACGAGCAACGATTTTAGGCAAGACAGAAAAGACGCCCCGGAAGGCGTCAATCGACTTTGGAATAGCCAAGCAGGAGAGCGAATAAAACCGAAAGCAAGGCAACTCCGGAGTCCCCTAGAACCGTCACCCACATAGGCACGACGAACGCCCCCGTGGAAGCGGCGATCACCGAAGCGATCATGATCCCGATTTTGACGAATAGGGAAAATCCGATGCAGAACATGGCTCGCATTTTGGTTTTGCGCGCCACTTTGATCAAGGTCAGGAGTTTCACGGGATCATCTTGCATCAAGACGACGTCCGCGTTTTTCACCGCAACGTCGCTTCCAAGGCCGCCCATGGCGACCCCGATGTCCGCAAAAACGATGGAGGGCGCGTCGTTGATCCCGTCTCCCACGAAAGCAACCGCCCCAGAATTTTCATCGATCCGCGAATGGATATAGGACTGCTTTTGCTCGGGGAGGAGCTCGCCGTGCCATTCATCGATGCCGAGATTCTTGGCAACGGCCTCGACGTTTTCCTTTTTGTCCCCGGAGAGAAGCATCGTCTTGACCCCGCGCTTTTTAAGGCCCGCGACCATATTTTTCGACGTGGCCCTCAGCGTATCGTTGAGCACGATGTAACCGGCGAACTCCCCGTCGACGGCCAAATAAGTGACGGAACCGACCATCGCGGGATCCTCGGTGACGATCCCATTCTCGATGAGCAACTGCTTTTTGCCGGCAAGTAAGGCGTGCCCTTGGTAATTGGCGATGATGCCATAGCCGGATTTCTCTTCGTATAAGCCAACGTCCTCGCTGTTTTCATCAAAACCAGAGTAAGCGAGTATGGCTTTCGCGATAGGGTGGCTGGAGCGCGATTCGGCGGCGGAAAGATAAAGAAGGAAGGCGGACTCGTCCATTCCGATTGGGTGGACTTCCGTCACCGCAAATTTTCCTTCGGTAAGGGTCCCCGTCTTATCGAAGCACACCGTCCCCAGCTCATTGATCTTGTCAAAATATTCTGCGCCTTTGACGACGACCCCTTTCTTGGAGGCAAGGCCCAAGCCCGCGAAGTAGCAAAGCGGGACCGAGATGACGATCGCGCAGGGGCAAGAGACGATTAGGAATTCCAGGGCGGTGAAGATCCAATCGCTCCAAACCGAGAAGTCGGATATGCCTAGGAATAGCGGCGGGACCACGGCCACCAAAAGGGCCAACCCGGTTACGATGGGGGTATAAATCCTCGCAAAACGGGTAATGAAGCGAGTGGCTTTTGATTTTTTCTCCGCGCTGTTTTGAACTAGATCCAAAAGCTTCGCGACCGTGCAATCTTTGTATTCTTTCCCAACGGAGACAACCAAGGATCCTTCCTTGAGAATCGTCCCGGAGGACACCGCGTCCCCCTCCCCTTTCGCGACGGGGAGGAATTCCCCGGTCAAGGAGCTTTCGTCCACGGAGCCATGTCCGGAGACTACTTTCCCATCGCAAAGGATCTTCTCGCCAGCGCCTAGGATGATCTTATCTCCCACACAAAGTTCTTCCGGAGACTTCAGGACCGTTGAATTCCCATCCACGACCTTCGCCTTTTCGTCGCGAAGGTCCAAGGCGGACACGATGGCTTCCTTCGATTTGTCCGCCGCAAGATCCTCAAACACCTCGCCGACTTGGTATAGAAGCATGACCAAGACGCCTTCCAAGAATTCATTATGGTCCTTCCCAAAGAATCGCAGCGCGAAAGCACCCAAAGAAGCAACCGTCATGAGGAGATGCTCATCGAAGGGTTTGCGCTCTTTGAAGATGCAGAGAAGCCCTTCCCAAATCACGTCGTATGCGACGATCAGATAGGCAAAGAGCATCACGGGCAAATTGACGGCAAGCCCAAAGGACTCCTCCGTCAGATAGAATTGCCCTAGCAGCGCCAAAGTCAAGCTGACCGCGATGCGGACGCCCAGGATAATCATTTGAGATTTAGAACGTTCCTCTTCCATGGCTTGTTCCTCCGTTTCGCTGTTCACCGCTCATTCACGTGTTCGAAGACCAAAGTCAGCAAACGGTTGACGTGGTCGTCATCGAGGGAATAGAAGACATGGGTGCCTTCTTTCCGGGTGGAAACCAAATGGGCGTTCCGCAGAACCTGAAGCTGGTGGGACACTAGCGACTGAGAGGCCCCCACGGATTCCACGATTTCCGAAACGGATTTTTCTTTATCCGAAATCGCATAGAGGATTTTCAACCGAGTGAAATCGCTTGCGATATTGAGCAGGCTCTCCATTTTGTCGATCGTTTTGTCATCTGGCATTTCCGGCATATTGCATCCTCCTAAATATGAATAGTGTTTCATATTCAAGCAAAATTATACCCACGGAGAAAATGGAATCAATATAAATATGAATTATTGTTCATATTCTTAAAAACATGCTTCCTGAAAGAATAGAAGCGGGGCAATGGTTCCATCGTTCTCTCAAGGGATCCGAAAAATAAAAACGGTGAATCCCGTCGGGCATTGCGGGCTTCTCGGCCTTAGCCAATAAAAGGGGAATTCACCTACTTTTCGAGCCTCAAGAAAAGCGGTTCAAAAGAGCAACCGTTCAAGGATCAGCCCGTTATCAGCGTTAAGAAGAGCCATACCCTCCTCATCCATAACCGCATAGGAAGCGCAATCGTCCCTGGGAAGGGAAATGCTTCCGGGATTGCAATAGATCGCGCCGGAATCTCCATATAAGATCTTCCGGTGAGTGTGGCCGTTCAGAAGAATCGTCTTGGCCGGGTAGCGGAGGCAGTAAGGCCGGTGCTGCATGCGGACCTCAAAACCGCGGAAAGAAAAAGATCGCTCCCCCGGAAGCTCAATGCCCAAAGCCAGCCCATCGGAATAAGAATCATCGCAATTCCCAGCTACGGCCAAAACGCCCTTCTTGAAAGAAGAGATGACGCGAATCACGGCGTTTTCATCCCCGTCATAGCCCCCATGGAGCAAATCGCCCAGCAAAAGCAAACAATCCGGGTTTTCACGGAACAAGGCATTCTTCAGCCTCTCGCAACCGGCCAAGGAACCATGGATATCCGAAACGATGAGGTATTTCACGAAAACATTATAAGACTCCGACCAAGTCCGCTAGAATAGTGCCACTTATGAAAAAAGCCTTGGATTGCTATTCCCAAATCACTGATGCCTTCGATTATCTTTGCTCTTCTTGGCTGCGTTTGGATCTGGCCGACGGAACAAGGAAGGAAGCGATCAACATCGCCGGGGCATCCGCCTATCTATTCGACAACCTCTTCGCCGAAGAAGACGCCGGAAGCGACATAACCCGCGCCGTATACGAAGACCTCAGAAGCTCCTACGACCCAAAAGAGCTCTCCGCGAAAGCAACCTCCCTCCGTTTGGGGATGGACAAAGCCCTTTATGAAAAAGGCGGAACGCCCTTCCGCGATTATTATCGATGGATTTTGCCCTCGGAACCCGATTTGGAGAATGCCCTCAAAGACAACGCCGGATTGCTTGCCTTCGCGACCATCGACGCCTTCGTGAGCCTTCTTGCCGAACAGAACAAAGAAGTTTCGGCGCTCCGGATCGCCGAAATCGTGTTCCTGAATCTCACGCGCGTTTTCGAACGGGTTTTCCGTTCCCATTATGGACCCGATTTCCGGTTCCTTGCCTCGAGTCCCTACTTCCTATCCGTGGAAGAGCAGTTTGAAAGGATACGGGCTTCCATCGAAGACTGAGAGAGCGCAAAAAGAGCCGTTTGGCTGCTTTTCTTCTTTGCTTTCTTTATTCGCTGGTCACGTCCCGGAAATGGACCTTCTCGACCTTAAGCACCCCTTCCCGGTTGGAGAAGGACTCGCAATATTCCTCCAAAGCCGCTTGGTTGCTATGCATCGCGAAGAGAACTTTGATGACGGTCGCCTCGGTCCCATCCTTGGCGATCACAATGTGGGTGGAGATGTTTTTTACGATGAGCCCATTGGCGTCGGCTTGGGAACGGAGGTCGCGCACCATGGCCAGATTTTTTTGGACGGTGAATTTGATCTGAGGGCTTCTTTTCCCGATGGCCTTCTCGATATAGAGCAAGCCGGAAAGCAAAGCCACGGTGACGACGTCCACGACAATGGCCTCTAAGATGAGGCCGCTCCCGCAGGCCATGCCGATCCCCGCGCAGACCCAGAGCGTCGCGGCGGTCGTCAGCCCCCTGACAGAAAGCCCGGTGCGGATGATCGTGCCGGCGCAGACGAAGCCCAAGCCGGCGAGGATGCCGGCGGCGATCCTCGAGGTGTCGTAGGATACGAGGTTCTTCTCAACGGCCCCGGCGGACAAATCGATCTGCCCGGAGACGAGGCCAATCCCGAAGATGGATACGACCATGAGCAACGCGCACCCAACGGAAAGGAGGACGTGGGTGCGAAACCCCGCGGCCTGCCCTTTCATCTCGCGCTCAATGCCGATGACCCCGGACAACAATCCGGCAACGAGAGTCACGATAAGGACATAGAGAACAAGTCCCCAACCATTGAAACGATAAATAAGAGAAGAAATTGCCTGATCCATAAGTCTACCTGCTATGACCGATATGACCGATTATATCAAAAAGGGCGGAATTTTCATTCCGTTTCATTTTTTGCCCGTTTTAGGCCTTTATGATGGCGAAAGAAAAGCCCAGGAGCATGCCTGGGCTCGTATTCTCACACTTTCTCGATTTCGGAGAAGTCGACGTCGACCGGGGTGGAGCGGCCGAAGAAGAGGGTCTCGATGCGGCAGGCGCCGGTATCTTTGTCGATGGAGACGATCTTGCCTTCGGTTCCTTCGAAGGGACCGTGGATGACGCGGACGGAATCCCCGACGGCGTAGCGGTCGTACATGGATTCGTCGACTTCGCCCATCCTCTTCAAGACAGGTTCGATCTCCTCGCGGGTGACCGGGGTCGGCTTCTGTCCGCCGCCGGAGGAGCCGGCGATGCCGGTGACGCCCGGAGTGTTACGGACGATGTACCAAGATTCATCGGTCATGATCATCTCGACGAAGATGTAGCCAGGATAGAGGTTCTTAAGCTTCATCTTGGGTTTGATCTCGCCGGTCTTCTTGTCCTTCTCGGTCGCGGGAAGGCCGTTCTTATCAAGCACGGGGACCTGCTGCTCCGCGACGAGGACGCGCAGGATGTAGTCCTGCATGTTCATGTTCTCGATGCGTTTGCGAAGATTGTCGGCGGTCTTCTGCTCGTGCATGGAATAAGTGGTGACGATGTACCACTGTTTTTCGCCAATGTTGTTTGCCATGTGTGGTTATCCTCCGAAAGCGGCTTTGAGCTGGCTGATCATCGAGGCGGCGGTGAGATCCTCCAGCGAAAGGAAGATGGCCGCGAAGGCCGTGATGGCGATGACGACGATGATCATCGGAACGAGCTGCTCTCTCTTGGGCCAGCGGACGCGCTTGCCCTCTTTGATCACTTCTTTGGCGTATTTGCCCGGGGTTGTCATGTTAGGGTTTTCCTCCTTTGACTAGTGGCTTCACTTGCTTTCTTTGTGAAGAGTGTACTTCCCGCAACGGGGGCAGTACTTGTTGAACTGAAGGCGCACGGAAGAGTCTTTGCGCTTGGTCACAGTATAGTTCCTCGACAAGCAATCGGAACAAACCAAAAAAACCTTTTCCCTTCCCATAAAACCTTTATCCAACTTTCAGCGTCAAGAATAATAAGCCAGCTCAAAGCCCTTCGTCAATACGATTTGGGCTTTCTCCCTTAAGGGAGGCTCAAGAAGAGAAGACCCCCGCTTTGGAGAGGACGCTCTTTGCCCAAGCCCGATAACGAGACAAGTGGTAATTGGCTTGTTTTTCCGAAAGGCCGATCTCTTTGGCGACCTCGCAGATCCGATATCCCTTGCACAAGCCAGCGACGATTTTCAAAGCCACGGGGTTGATCCCTTTGGGGAGGCGGTGGAGCAGATTCAAGGATTCCGCATAATCGAGGAACACTCTCGGATCCTCCGGAGAAGAACCGTCTTGGACGATGTCGGCCAAGCAAAGCGTCGTCTCTTCGCCGTCGTCGTTTCTCTGGGCCGCGTCCAAGGAGAAGGCCACCATCATCCGCGTCTTCGAGAGTTTGGAATCGGCCGCGTTGGCTAGGGCAAAGCGGATGCAGCGGGTCGCATAAGTCTTGAAACTCACCCGCCCAAATCGATAGGACATCTCCGCGTCAAGGTAGCCGCGGAAGAAAGCCTCATTCACCTCCCAATCATCCAAGAAGGTGCAAATGGAAGGGGAGGCGTTGCGGCAAATCCGCTTCCTCATCCGGTAATAACGTACGGCCAAAGAATCGCGTGCCCCTTCCTTGCCCATCCGTCCAAGCAACAGCAAAAACTCGTCATCGACTTCGCAAAGAGGATCGACTATCCGGGATCCCATAATATGTATTTCCTCCATTTGGGAGGCAAGAGACGCTTAATGAGAACGCGAAGAGGAGATTTGGGCCAGGAACACGGCGGTGGCGACGGAAGCGTTCAAAGAATTGACATGCCCAACCATCGGGATTTTGGCGACGAAATCACTGTCCCGGACAAGGAGTCTGGAGACCCCGAACCCTTCGCTTCCAACCACGAGGGCAATCGGGCATTTGTAGTCGATTTCGTCGTAATTCGTCGTTCCGGAACCGTCGCTCGTGACAACCCAAAAGCCATTGTCCTTCAATTTGCGGATGGCTTGGGACAAGTTGGGTACCGAGGCGACTTTCTCATAGCAGATGGCGCCGGTGGAAACCTTGGCGACGGTGCTATTGAGGGGGACTTCATTCCGCTTCTTCATGATGATGCCATCGATTCCAAACGCATCGCAGGAGCGGAGAATCGCCCCGAGGTTATGCGGATCTTCAATGCCATCTAGAATCAAAAGAAGGGGGTAAGCGCTACGTTTGGAGGATTCGATCAATTCCTCTATGGTGTAGTTCTTCCATCCTTTGCAGATTGCCAGAAAGCCCTGATGCGAGGGATTTTTGGCAATCCGCGTCAACTCGGGTTCCTCAACGAGTTCGACGGGGATCTTCTTCGCTTTGGCCTGTTGGACAATCATGTCCTGCTCGAAACGCTTCACGACCTTCAATCCAGTCGCGCAGCCCGAGGCGACAGCCTCACGAACGGCGTTCTTGCCATAAATGATTATACTCATGAAATTCTCCTATAAAAGACCGTTGTAAATCGGATCAGAAAACGCCTTTTTCCATCAATTTCGCACGCACGAGGTCGCTCTTTTGGAAATCCTTGGCTTTCTTGGCGTCTTCGTATTCGCGATACAGATCCAAAGCCTCCTCATCTAGAAGCACCTCGCCGCCATCGATCCCGAGGGCGAAAAGATAGTCCTTCAATCTTCCGTAATGGGCTTTGAGGAGCTCAGCCTCGCCGGCGTGTTGACGAAGGTCTTGGTTGGTTTGCTTGACCTCGGCGAAGAGAACGCTCAAGGCGTTGGGCGTATTAAGATCATTGCAAAGCTCATCGAAGAAAGCGTCTTCCCCTTCGCCGTGAACACCAGAGAGATCCACGCCATCCCTTTGGAGCTTGATGGAGAGGGAGCGGTAGCAAGAGACGATCTTCTGATAGGTCTTCATCGCCTCCCCGATGGTCTCCTCGGTGAAGGAAAGCGGGGCCCTATAATGGGTGTTGAGCACCATCAAGCGGAAAGGCATTCCGCCGAATTTAGCGATGACGTCCTTAGCCAAAATCACGTTCCCAAGGGACTTGGACATCTTTTCATTGTCGATGTTGATGAAGCCATTATGGAGCCAATAATGGGCCAAGTGGTTTCCGTTATGAGCCTCGGATTGGGCAATTTCGTTCTCATGGTGGGGGAACTTGAGGTCGAACCCCCCGCCGTGGATGTCGATATAGCCATTCTGAGCTTTGAAGATCGAATCGATCATGACGCAGCATTCGGTGTGCCATCCAGGACGTCCTTTGCTCCACGGGGTGTCCCATTTGATCCCTTCCTCGGTCTTCTTCCATAAGGCGAAATCCAAGGGGGATTCCTTTTTTGAGCTAACCTCGATGCGGGCACCAGACATCAACGAATCCGGCGTGTTCCCGGAAAGGCAACCGTAATCTTTGTCTTTGCCGACGCGGAAATAGACGTCCCCGTCCTTTTCATAGGCGTTCCCCGAATCGACGAGATCCTGAATGTAGGAAATCATCTGGGGCATGTAGACGGTAGGGCGCGGGGTGACGTCTGGCTGCAAAGCGCCGACGGCGCTGACCGCGGAGCGGAATTCCTCAATGACCCCTTCGGTCAATTCCTTCTCGGAGATGCCCAGTTCTTTGGCGCGATTGATGATTTTGTCATCGACGTCGGTATAGTTGGAAACGTAGGTCACCTCATATCCGAGCGACAAGAACAGGCGACGCCAGGTATCGAAGACGATCACGGGGCGCATGTTGCCGATGTGGGGGGAATTATAGACGGTGGGTCCACAGACGTAGATCGATACCTTGCCCGGGACCAAGGGCGTGAACTCCTCGATTTTGTTGCCGAGGGAATTGAATAGCTTTACGGAATGCATGGCCTGATTCTACCATCCTTAGGTCTTTATAGGGATTCCACTAATTCATAAAGGGAAGCAGGACTATGAATGACATAGTCGCTCTCCCCGAGGGTCTTGGGATCGTAGGATCCATAGCCCCAAGTCACCAACACGCTCCGGAGATGGGCGTTGTGGGCGGTTTCGATGTCGAAATGGGAATCGCCCACGTACAGGGTCTCTTCGTTTTTCATCCGGAATTCCCCCATCATCTCCAAAGTCGACGCGGGATTGGGCTTCGGAGGGAAGCCCTCCCTTTGGCCCAAAACCCCTTCAAAAAGAGGGGGCAAGAATGTCGCAACGGCCTTTTTGGCCAAGGGATCCGGTTTGTTCGAAACCACGAATAGACGCACCCCGCGGCTGCGAAGGACGTCGAGGACGCCTGCTAGTCCCGGGAAAGGCTTGGTATCCGTTTTCTGAAACTGGCCATACAAAGGCATATACGCCGCTTTGAGGGAAGCGAAAGCGGTCGGGTCCTCGCCTTTCTCTCTCAGGGCCTTCTTCACCAATCGATCAGCGCCTCCGCCGATCAAATCCTTGGCCTCTTCCACGGAATAAGAATAGGCGTATCCCTCTCTTTTCAGCGCTTCGTTGATCGCGAGGGTGATGCCGGGGAGGGTCTCAAGGAGAGTTCCGTCCAAATCGAAAATGAGATTCTTGATCATGAGGGCATTATAAGAGCAAGCGAACCCCGCGGCGAAAATAAGCGCTTTTACGCAAACGCGGAGGCAAGAAAAAGCGCGCCCCAAGAGGAGATGCGCGCTTTAAGACTTATTTCGGGAACTTCTCCCGGTCGGACCGGTAATGGGTGTGGAGCAGATTCTCCGAGACGCCCCCGCAGGGCTCTCCGAGGAATTCCGCATAGAGTTTCTGAATGTCGGGGTTGTTGTGGGATTGCCTAATCGCGCATTTCTCATCGATCGAGTAGAGGATGTCCGCGCGTTTTTGGCAGTAAGTGTCGAGGATATCCGGGGCTTCCTTGCCAGCTAAGAGGTTCGGTTTGACGAAAGGCTGTCCGCCGCCGTTCACGCATCCGCCGGGGCAGCCCATGATTTCGATGAAGGCGTAGGGCGATTTCCCGGCGCGAATCTCATCGAGCAACGGCTTTGCGTTCTTCATGCCCGAAGCGATGGCGACCTTGAGGGTGACCCCACCGATTTGGATTTCTGCCTCTTTGACCCCGGCAAGCCCGCGGACCGCGCCGAATTCGATCGGTCCGTATTCCTCGCCGGTAAGGCTGTGGTAAGCGGTGCGAAGAGCCGCTTCCATAACCCCGCCCGTTACGCCGAAGATCTGGGCGGCGCCGCTATATTGCCCAAGCAGATCTTGGTCGAACTCCTCCTCCGGGAGCTCGTCCCAGAGCAAGCCGGCCCTCTTGATGAGAACGGCAAGCTCGCGGGTGGTCAAGACGGCGTCGACGTCAGGGAGGTTCTCCACCGCGGCGTTCTCTTTCCGTTTTGCCTCGCCTTTTTTGGCGGTGCAGGGCATGATGGAGACCACAAAGACGTCTTCCGGCTTCAAACCGTGGCATTTGGCGAAATAGCTCTTCAGGATCGCCCCCTCCATCTCATGGGGGGATTTGCAGGTGGAAACGTGGGGAATGAGGTCGCTATAGAAATATTCGAGGTAGTTGATCCATCCCGGGGAGCAGGAGGTAATCTGAGGCAAGACGCCTTTGGACGAGATGCGGTTCAATAGTTCCTGAGATTCCTCCATGACGGTCAAATCGGCGCCGAAGTTGGTGTCGAAGACCCTTTTGAAACCAAGGCGATGGAGGGCGGCCACCATCTTGCCGGTCCCGTTCTCAGAGCCGATCTTATGGCCGAATTCCTCGCTGATGGCGGCGCGGACCGCCGGTGCGGTCTGAACCACGACGAACTTTCCCTGTTGGATGGCTTCGTCGACTTTGCCGATCTCGCGGTGCTCGGACAATGCGCCCGTGGGGCAGACTTCGATGCATTGCCCGCATTGGATGCAGGGAACCTTGCTGAAGGAGCGGTTCTCCGCCGGCCCGACAAGGGTCTGGAACCCGCGTTTTTCAAAGCCGAGGATCCCGATCCCCTGAGCTTCTTTGCAGCGTTCGATGCAGCGGCCGCAAAGGATGCATTTGCTGGTGTCGCGCACGATGCCCGGGGCGGCTTCGTCGTAGGTCGATGCGGACTTCTCGCCTTCGAATTGATGGTCCCTGGCGCCGACTAAGTCCGCGACGTGAAGCAATTCGCAACGGCCGTTTTTGACGCAGGTCTGGCAGTTTTGGGAATGGTTGCTGAGCAAAAGTTCCACCGAAGTCCGCCTCGCGTTGATGGCCATCGGAGAGGAGATGTGGATTTCGAATCCCCTTTCGGCTTGGCAGTCGGAGACGGGATAGACGCAGGAGGCAATGAGCCTAGAGCCCCTTTGGGTGCGTAGCTCCACGAGGCAGACGCGGCAGGAGGCCAAGGAGTTGGCGCCGTTCTTCCAGTAGCAGAGGGTGGGGATGTTGTAGCCGACTTTGCGTGCGGCTTCGAGGACGGTGAGGTTGCCGGGGACGCTGTAGATGCGGCCCTCGATGTTGATATTGACGTTTTCCATGGATAATCTCCTCAGCGTTTTTCGATCGCGTGGAAGGCGCATCCGCCCATGCATGCGCCGCATTTTAGGCACTTGCTCTGGTCGATGACGTAGGGCACTTTGCCCGGGACGCCGCTGATGCAGTTGGCGGGGCAGTTCCTGGCGCACTTAGAGCATTTCTTGCACTTGTCCGGATCGATCCAGTACTGCATGAGCTTCTTGCAGATATGGGCCGGGCATTTCTTGTCTTTGACGTGGGCCTCGTATTCTTCCGGGAAGTTGGCCATCGTCGAAAGGATCGGGTTGGCCGAGGTTTGGCCCAGGGCGCAAAGGGATCCGTCTTTGATGACGGTCGCCAAATACTTCATATCCTTCAAGGTCTGCTCGGTCGCGGTGCCGTTCGTGACTTTTTGGAGCATCTCGTAGAGACGTTTGGTCCCGATGCGGCAAGGGGAGCATTTCCCGCAGGATTCGTTGCAGATGAAGTCCATGTAGAAAGAGGCGACGTCGACCATGCAGTTATCCTCGTCCATGACGATCGCCCCGCCGGAGCCCATCATGGAGCCTTTGGCGACGAGGGAATCGTAATCGATCGGTGTGTCGAGGTCTTTTTCGGTCAAGCAGCCGCCCGAGGGGCCGCCGGTTTGGATGGCTTTGAAGCGCTTGTTCCCGGGAATGCCTCCGCCGATGTCGAAGATGAGGGTCCGCAGAGTGGTGCCCATGGGCACCTCGACCAACCCGACGTTGTTGATCTTGCCGCCCAAAGCGAAGACTTTCGTCCCTTTGCTGCCTTCGGTGCCGATTTTGGCGTATTCCTTGGCGCCCACTCGGATGATGTAGGGAACTTGGGCGAGGGTTTCGACGTTATTGACGCAGGTGGGCTTGCCCCAGAGGCCTTTGATGGCCGGGAAGGGCGGGCGGGGGCGGGGCATGCCGCGCTTGCCTTCGATCGAATTCAGCAAGGCGGTCTCTTCGCCGCAGACGAAGGCGCCGGCGCCCAGTCTCAGATGGGCGCGGAAGCAGAAAGAGGTGCCGAGGATATTGTCCCCGAGCAAGCCGACCTGCTCCATGTCCTTGATGGCCCTTTCCAGACGTTCGACGGCCACGGGGTATTCGGCGCGGACGTAGAAATAGCCTTCGCTGGCGCCGAAAGCATAGCCGGCGATCATCATGCCCTCGATGACTTCAAAAGGGTTGCCCTCGAGGATCGAGCGGTCCATGAATGCGCCGGGGTCGCCCTCATCGCCATTGCAGACGATGTACTTTTGGTCGGAGGCGACGTTGGCGGCGAACTGCCATTTTCTCCCGGTGGGGAAGCCGGCTCCGCCCCTGCCGCGCAAGCCGGAGGCGAGGACTTCGTCGATGACTTGCTGCGGGGTCATTTCGGTCAGGACTTTCTTGAGGGCCTTGAAACCATCGTAGCCAAGCGCCTCTTCCAAGAAGTCCGGATTAATCAAGGAGCAGCCGTGCAAAGAAACGCGGACCTGCTTTTTGTAGAAGTTGATGTCGTCTTGACGCTGCACCTTCTGATGGGTGGATGGGTCGACGTAGAGCAGATTCTCGCAGACCTTGCCTTGGAGGAGATCCTCTTCGACGATCTGTTTGACGTCGGAGAGTTTGACGGCGCGGTAAAGGGTGTCTTCCGGGTAGATTTTCACGAAGGGCCCTTGGGAGCAAAAACCAAAGCAGCCGACGTGGTTGATGGCAACCTTGTCTTCCAGACCATGCTCATGGATTTGCTTCTTCAGCTCATCGAGGATCGATTCGGAATTATTGGCGATGCATCCGGTGCCGCCACAAACCATGACGGTCCTCTTGCCTCCGAATCCGCTGATCTTCTTTTGGAACGCCTCTTCGCAGGAGGAAATGCTCTCCTGAAGCTGTTCCGGGGTTTTGATGGGGTCAAGCATCGATGTTCTCCTTCTGACGATATTCGTCGATGATCCTCTCGACTTGGTCGGGGGTCACCTTTGGATAGACTTTGCCGTTGATCGACATGGCGGGGGCGAGGGCGCAGGCCCCGATGCAGCGGATTGCCTCGATGGTGAAGAGGCCATCTTCGGTGGTCTCTCCGGATTGGATCCCCAGCTTTTCATGGAATTTGTCGAGCACCATTTGGGAATTCTTGACGTAGCAAGCGGTCCCAAGGCAGATGCCGATGACGTATTTCCCCTTCGGTTTGAGAGAGAAGAAAGAGTAGAAAGTAACGACCCCATAGATTTCGGCGGTGGGAATTCCGGTCTTTTTGGACAC
>SFUB01000125.1 GCA_004561785.1 bacterium
AATGGGTGAGCACATCGTAAGCGCCACGGATCCCCATTTGGTCTAGGAAGGCTTTGGTCTTTTTCGAAACGCTGAGTCCCATAGGAGTATTTTACGGCCTAAGAAGCCAAGGAAAAGGAAGATTGGCAAAAGGAAAGAAAAATCCCCTCAGAAAGGGGATTATTTCCGTTTATTCGACGCCGATCAGGAAGGAGTAGACGGGCTGATCCCCGCGATGGACCATCGCTTCGACCTTGTCGCCGTATTGGCTATCCACCAAGGAGGCGACCTGTTGTTCCTCTTCTTGGGTTACGTCTTTGCCGACGATGACCGTCAAAGAGGAGCAGGAGTCGTCGATGAGGTGCTCCAAGATGTCTTTGAGGGCTTGGACCTTGTCCTTGACGCAGGAGACGATTTTCTTGTCTTCCATCGCCATGTAATAGTCTTTGGTGACGTGGACGCCTTCGATGTCGGTGTCTTTGATCGCGTAGGTGACGGAGCCAGATTTCACGTTCTTGAGGGCCAGCTTCATGTCCTCGTAGATTTCCGAGGGGGCCAAGTCCGGATTGACTTGCATCGCCGCGGTCATGCCTTGAGGAATGGTCTTTGAAGGAACCACGCGTGCGCTGACTTCGCTATCCTCATACACGTCGCAAGCTTGGGTGGCGGATAAGACGATATTGGAGTTGTTGG
This sequence comes from bacterium, assembly GCA_004561785.1. Classification (GTDB taxonomy): domain Bacteria; phylum Bacillota_I; class Bacilli_A; order RFN20; family CAG-826; genus Alloenteromonas. Next base: position 673 of record SFUB01000125.1, read on the forward strand.
GCAGAATGAAGACGTTTTTCGCATGGGCCTTCTTAATGGCCTTCACGAAATCTTCGGTAGACGGATTCATCGTTTGGCCGCCAGAGACAAGAACACTCACGCCAAGTTCGGTGAAAAGCTCGTCTAAGCCGGGGCCGGAGCTAACGGCCACAAGGGCGAAATCGTTAAGAGGGCCATTGTCCTCCGCTTCTTCCGCGGGAGATTCTTGCTTATCGCCTTTATCGCGATTTAAGGAATTGTTGGAATCATAGGCGATCATGCCATGTTCGATGTTCTTATGCTCTTCCGACATGTTCTCGATGACGATGGTCACGAATTCGCCGAATTGCTGGGCATAGTTCAGCATATTTCCCGGGGTGAGGGTGTGAACGTGGACTTTGACAATTTCCTCGTCGCGGACCAAAACCACGGACTTCCCGTGATCCGTCAGATATTTCTTGAACGTTCCTTCGCGGAAGGCCTTCTTGCCTTCTTCCTTGGTGCCCAGACGGATAATGAATTGGGTGCAATAGCCATATCCTTCCTCATCTTCGGAAAGCTTCGCCCCGGCATAGGGAGAGGCGCTTTCCTTAAGAGGCTCGGACAGCTCTTTGCGTGCCACGACCTTCCCGCGGGCGGCCATCTCCATCCCTTCGAGGATGTAGACCAAGCCGGCTCCGCCGGAATCGACGACGCCGACTTCCTTCAAGACGGGAAGCAGATCCGGCGTATGCTCCAAAGAAACCCTGGCCTGAGAAAGCAAATACCCCATCGCGTCTTCGATGCTCGTAGAAGGGGTGACAAATTCGCTCAATGCATCGCTGGATTCCCGGATAACGGTCAGGATCGTGCCCTCGACCGGCTTCATGACGGCCTTGTAGGCCACTTCTTTGGCTTTCACGAAAGCAGCGGCCAATTCCACGACATTGATGGATTTCTTATCCTTCAATGCTTGGGCGAAGCCGCGGAAAATCTGGGAGGAGATGACGCCGGAGTTGCCTCTGGCGCCCATCAAAAGGCCACGGGAAAAGCAGGATGCCAATTCCCCGACCGTGGAGAATTCGCGGTTTTGGATCTCTTTGGCCCCGCTAGTCGCGGTGAGATTCATATTCATTCCGGTGTCCCCATCAGGAACCGGGAAAACGTTCAGTTGGTCGACCTCGGGATAATGGTTGTAGAGGTTGTTCGCCCCCGAGATGTACATCTGCTTCAAAATAGTCGCGGTAATAGTTCTCATAGGATCAATCAACTTCCTTCAGATCCTGGACGAAGACATTCACGGAAGGGAATTTCATCCCAAAGGTCTTCTCCAGCTCATAACGGACCATTTTTTGGACTTCGAGGGCCACCTCGGTGAGTTTGACCCCATAGGCGCAGACGATGTAGACGTCCACTTCGTAGCCTTTTCTGCCTTTTCTGGCGTAGACGCCCTTCACGTAATCCTCGTCTTTCAGGAGGATTTGGACTTTCTCAACCCAAG
>SFUB01000126.1 GCA_004561785.1 bacterium
GTCATCATCCCCAAGGATGACGAATCTGTCCTTCGCCCTCGTCACAGCCACGTTGATCAGTTCTTTGTTGTTGGCGATCCAATCATAGGTCCTTTTGGATGATTTCAACCCAATACCAGGGGAAAAGAGAATGACTTTGTTCTCGGCGCCCTGCACCATGTGAATCGTGCCGCATTTAGCGCGAAGATTGTTCTGAACGAGAAGTCTATGGATGAGGGAAGCCTGGTTGCGGAACGGGGTGATGATGGTAACGTCATTTTCATCGATACCGTTTTCTTTGATGTACCTGACGACGGCCTGCGCTTCGGCGGCATAGGAATTCCTTTCGTCCGCGAAGGCATTGTTTTTCACGGAAACGAATTCCAATTGATGGTCAGTCTGGTCCGTTTTGATATTGAGCTTGCCGCGATAGTACCTTTCGTTCGAATAGGAGACGATTCTCTTCCCGCATCGATAATGGAAACTCAAAAGAATCTGCGGGGAGATATCGTCTACCGAAGTCATCAGATTCATGATGGAATTGTGACAATAATCATATTGTTTCGGCACTTCGTAATTCAGTATCAGTTTTTCGTTTATGGTGGGATCTAGAGTTATGACCGGCTGCAATTGATTGACGTCGCCGACCAAAAGGAGACGCTTGGATTTGGAAATTGGGATCAAGGAAGAAGCCACGTCGCATTGGCCCGCTTCATCCATGATGCAGATATCGAAATACGTCTCGTTCCCGCCGAGTCGAAGACAGGAGATGTTCGTGCAGCAAATGATGGGGAAGACGCGAAGAAGCTTTTTGAAATTGGCATCATCCCTCAGCCATTTGGCAAAGCGGTTCACCTTGGATTCCTCATCCTGCTCCAGAATGATTTCCCGCAGTTCGGCGTAAAGAGGCTGTTTCAGCTTTTTCAGATACTTGAACGAGTTGAAGTACAGGTACATCAAAAAATCAGGATCGTCTTTGACGAATTTGCACTTCGAAAGGACCTGTTCTTCCGTGATGTCGGGCATCTTTTCAAGCTGCGCTTGGCGAAATTCCATCTGCTCCCGGATTTTGTTTTTAAGCCGCGCGGAAGATTCCTCGCTTTCCATCACATGCCGGTAGAAGTGATCCAGATAGGATTTGTCCGCGAAGATTTCCTTCTTCTCCTCATAAGAAGAAAGAAGGCTTTTCAGATCGTCGTATCCCTGCGATACCTTCTCGTTGAGGGATTTGAGCTTATCCTCATAGATTCGGATCTTCTCGTCGTTGAAATCGAGAAGCTCTTTCATGTAGCCCAAACTTTTCGAAAGGACGTCCCGATTTCCCAATCGGAGCACGGGGAAATGAATTTTCCCGTATTTCCCTTCGAAACTGAATTTCTTCATGATGTCGTCGATGGGCTGATTGTTGTTAGAGCAGACCAAGCAAGTCCGATCGCTGAAGAAAGAAGAGACCACCACATTCACGAGAGTGGTCGTCTTCCCGGTCCCTGGAGGTCCCTGAACGTAGGTGACCGGTTGCCTCATGGCGTTATAGACCACGCGGATTTGGTCGATGTCCGCCTTCTTGTCCATCAAGACGATGTCGGGCTTTGCATTCCCGCGATTGCGTTTGGAAAGCTCGCCGAAAAAAGCTTTCATCGGGGGCTGCAAAGTCCCTTCTTTATGTTTTTTGGCAATGCTCTCATAGACCGCATCGTATTCCAGATTGACGTTGCGGGAAATGAGCATCAGGAGGGGGTTCTCGTCTAGAATCTCATGGGCGCGCAGATTCTCCCTCAGGCTGTTCTTGGCTTCCTCAAAGTTATCGTGCAAATAGGAAATGTAATCGTCTGGGGAACTGGTCAAATAAGAAGACAACGATACCTTCGTCTCGCCGACGAGGAAACTCTTGTTTACCACCCAGTCTTCGTGGATGACGAGGGACTTTTTTCGGACATCCAAGCTGAGAGGATAATAAACGACGACATAGAGCTTGCCTTGGCTCGAGATTGAGAAACGATTGATCGCCAATTGCGAATGGCGGTTCGTTTTCTCCACATCCTCGTTTTTGTAGATGTCCTTGGCGATGATTTCGAACTGTTCTTCATCAAGCAGAATCGATTGCTTTTGAAGAAGCGTCCTCACATCAAGCCCGGGCACATTGGAG
>SFUB01000038.1 GCA_004561785.1 bacterium
GTATTCTTTGCCTTCTCCGAAGGATTTCCTATCCCCATAAGACTTATGGTCGCCATAAGGCTTTTTGTTCTCGTAGGAGCGTTTTTCGCCATAGGGTTTCCTATCGCCGTAGCTTTTGCGGAAAGGCTTTCTTCCCTCTTCGCCTTCTTCGGCCTCTTTGCGGTAGGGACGATCCTCGTAACGGGGCTTATAGGAACGTCTCGGCTTGTCTTCGTAACGGGGTTCCTTAAGTTCCTCGGAACTTTGGGTTTGCTTTTCTTGTTCCATCTTTTCCTGGAGGCGATATTCCTCGGTCTTCTGATCGACCAATTGGCGCTTGGCTTTCTGTTTCTCAAGGAATCCGGGGATGTCGCCCTCGCTCATGAGCCAATAATCGAAAGAGGAAAGCAAGGAAGCGGTGACGCCCATGCCTTTTTTGGTTTTCCCGGAGAAGGTTCCGTCATGAATCTCATAGACCCCGCAGGCGGGGCTTTTGTCTTTAAGGATCGCGATGTGGATGTTCAGCAGCTTGCAAAGCCTTAGGGCCTTTTCCGCGCCGAGGTTATAGTATTTGGTAACGTTTTCCCCGTTTTTTGTGTAGACCCGGCCGTCTTTGATCTCTGAGGGAAGGCGCGGGGTGGGGAGTCCGCCCTCGCATTCGGGGCAGAAAGGAACGAGGTCGAAGAAGCGGTTGAGCTCTTCAAGCAACGGATTGGCGCAGTCGGAGCCGTCATAACGGCAATGTTGGCCCAGTAAGCAGGCCGAAACGAGAATCTTGTCCATAGCCAAGAAAGTCTACTCTTTCTGTGCGGAAAGAAAAAGATGAAAGCCTTTTCGGCAAAAAGAAAAGCCCCCGAAGGGGCTAATGCTCAGTCCTCACTTGCGAAGGGGTAATCGTCGGGGTTCAGCAAGGTGCCTTGGTATTCCGGGTATTCCTCGACCTCATCGAAGTCGTAGGTGTTCTCGGAGGTGACGATCATCAGAAGCTCGCCGTCGACGTACATGCCGAGGACCTTCTCGACCTGGCAATGGACGATTTTGCCGTCTTTGAAGGCCATCCCGCCTTGGACCATCACTTCCGTCCCGACGCTATTGCCGGAAGAGGAAGTGGAGGTCGCGAGGTAGGAGTAAGAGAAGTTCTGTCCGACTTGGCTCGGATCGAGGGTCGTGACGTCGATCCCTGCCATGTAGTAGAAGTCGCCGTAGGTATCGAAGGGGATGGTCCCGACCTTGGTCATGGGTTTGTTGGACTTGAGATACCCGTAAAGGGTGTTCACGTAACCCATGAAGAAGGCGGAGAAGTCGATGTTCAAAGCGGTGTCGGGCTTATCCTGGGTGAGCTTCGTCACTTCCTTGTAATCCTCGTTTTCGGGGGAATAACTCGGATTCGACGGATTGAAGGTGACGATCCTGTAGAAGTTGTTCTCTTCATCCAAGGTGTCTTGCTCAGTGGACCAAAGGTTCTTCTCGTTGAGCTCGGCTGCGGTGTGCCCGGCTTGGATTTGCTCGGGGGTCAGGTCCGCGTCGGAGGGATAGTAATTCGGAGAATAGTTCTTGAGGATCGTGGCGTTGCTATAACGGTAGCCTTCGGTGTGGGTGGTTCCGCCGAAGACGTGGTCCGGGGCTATCGCGTATTGGATCTGGGTCGTAACGTTGGCGCTGATGTGGCCGACCTTCGGGCAGCAGCGCTGGACTTTGTCCTGGTAGGCCTTCACGAGCTCGGCGTCGGTCATATCGGCGGCCATCCTCCAATGAGCGTAAAGGGCCTTGGGGGCGACGGAATTGAAGTAGAAGGGGTTCCCGCCGTCCTTGGCGTCATACCAGCCTTGGAAGACGAAGCCCTTCTGGACCGGCTCGAGCGGCTCTTCGACGAAGCCCGCCGCGTTCACGGTGAGTTCGCCGAGGACCGTCGAATCGCTTTGGGTCAGGTTGCGGTAGAGGGTGATGGTCTTTTTGACCGCGTCATCCGAGCCCACTTGGCTTGAAGCCTCCCCGTCCGAAGCGGAGGGGGAGGAGCCGCTGCCCGGGTTTCCCGCGCAGGAAATGAGCAGCAAGGGGAGGGCGAGGAGGAAAAACGGAGTTTTATTCATGAAATCAGAGACTCTCCTTGGTTCCGTAGACGACATTGACGGCGGTGGAGCCCATCATGTCGCTGCTGAAATATTTTAGCACAGCGTCCTTGGTATAGGCGAGGCGGACGGTTTGGCCGCTGCTCCAGCCATAGAAGAGGCGATTGCCGAGGTTCGTCGCCGATTCGGGCAAGGACAGGGTGGCGATGCTGGTGCAGGATTCGAAGGCGTACTCGCCGATGGCTTTGAGCCCGTCATTGAGGGTCAAGGCCTGAAGCTTCTTCGCGGAGGAGAAGCCGTAGGCGTCGATACTCTTCAAAGTGGCGGGGGTGGCGATTCTCGTGAGGGCGCTTCCGGCGGCGTAGCCGTAGAGGCGGGTCTTGCCCGCGTCGAGGAGCATGCCGTCTTCGACGGAGAAGGAAGCGGAATTGCTCACATAGGCGCTCACCTGGTTGCTCTCATTGAAGGCGTTCACGCCGAGGGATTGGAGAGTGCTCGGGATGGTGATCGCGGAGGTGATGCCGCAGTTGCGGAAGGCTTCTTTGCCGATGGTCTCAAGCCCTTCGTTCAGGCGGACCTCCTTAAGGGTGCGGATCGAGGAGAAAGCGCTCTCGCCGACGCTCTTCAGGGTGGAGGGGAAGACCAAGGCGTCGTAGGTGCGGACGTCGCCGACTTCCTCATACGCCATCTCGCCGAGGCAGAAGACTTCGTCGCCAATGCTCTGCAAGCCTTCGTTGAAGGTGTCTTTGGCGATTGCGGCGTCGGCGAAGTAGAAAGCTTCATTGCCGATGGACTTCAGGGAAGAGGGGAATTTGAGGACGGCTCCGGAACCGTATTTGAAGGAGCTCGCGAAGGCCCCTTCGCCGATGGTCTCAAGCCCTTCGGGGAAGTTGATGGCGGTCGCTCCTTTGAGATAGCAGAAGGCGTAGGGAAGGATCTCCTTAACGCCGGAATGGAGGCTGACCGTGCCGGTTTTGGCGGGGGAGCAGTAGTAGGCCTTGCTGAAGTCGACGGAATAAAGGGTCATGTCGTCAATGACGAACTTGGCCTTGGCGGCGTTGGTCAGCGAAAGCTCGGTGATCGCGGCCGCGCCGAAGGCGAGCGCGCCCAATTCTTCGAGCCCGGCTCCGAATTTGACCGAGGTCAAGGCGCTCGTTCCGTTGACGGAGAAGGCGCTTTGGCCGATCTTCTTGAGCGAATCCGGGAAGGAGATGGAGGTGAGGGCGGCTTTGCCGGAGAGGTAGCCCTCCTCATCGGTCTCAGGGTAGTAATAGAAGGCGCCGCTGCCGATTTCCTCAACGCCCTCGTTGAGGGTGACTTTGCTAATCGAGCAGCCCATGAAGGCGTCACTGCCGATCTTCTTGACATTGCCCGGGATGTTGATGACGCTCAGGCCGCGGCAGGCGTAGAAGGCGGCTTCGCCGATTTCGTTGAGGCCGCTCCCGAAGCTCACGGAGGTGATCTTGGTGTTCATGAACGCCTCGATCCCGAGAGAGGTCAGCGAATCGGGAAGAACGATCGCGCCCTTGTAGTTCGGGTTGTAGTGGAAGGCCCGGTCTTTGATGGTTTTGAGGGTCGAGGGGAAGGTAATGCTCGTGACGAAGCGGACGTCGGAGAGGGCGTGGCTTTCGATGCTCGTGGCGCCGGAAGCAAAGGACAAAACGTCCTCGCCGGTTTTGACGGCCCAGTCCGAGGGAACATAGACGACTTTGGTGCCGTCGGCGGAGTAGAGGATGTTGTTCTCAACCTTGTAATGGGAAGAGCCGGAAAGCTTCACGGTCTGCAAGCCGTAGTTCTGGAATAGCACGGCGTCGCCGAAGTATTCCAGCGAGGAAGGCAAGACGACGGTTTCGACGGCGTTGAGCCTGGAGAAGGAATAGTCGCCGAGGATGCGGACGGAGGAAGGAAGGACGAGGTCGCCCTTGAAGTAGACGCCGGAGAAGGCGCTTTCGCCGATCTCCTCAAGGCCCTCGTTCCAGGTGATCCTGAGCTGGACCGTGCTATCGAACTGCGTGAAGGCGTGGCTGCCGATCTTCTTCAAAGAGCTTGGGAAGGAGAGAGAGCCGATCGCGAGCTGCTCGTAGAAGGCGTAGTCGCCGATCTCCACAAGGCCCTCAGGGAAGGTGATGGTCGAAAGAGACGAATCCGCCCCGATGGTCGAAGTGTTGTAGAAAGCGTAGTCGCCGATCCTGGTGACGCCGCTAGGGATCGAGAAGGAAGAGGAGTTCCAGGATTGGTAGGCCGGGAAGTAGACGAGCTCTGAGCCGTCCTTGGAATAGATGACGTTGTCGATGCTCTTGTAGTTCGGGTTGGCCGAATCGACCGTGACCGAGGAGATCTTGTAAGCGCCGAGGAAGGCCTTGCGCCCGATTTTGGTGACGGAAGCGGGGATCGTGACGGTCTGGATCTTGGTGCGGCTCTGGAAGGCGACGTCGCTGATCTCGGTGACCGGTTTGCCATCGATGCTCGCGGGGATGTTCACGATGATGGTGTTGACGTCGAGGAGGCCGTCGATGCAGATGGTCCCGTCATCCTTGACGGTGAACTTGAAGTTGAAGCTCTGGGCGCTCCATTTGGCGTAGATGCGGTTGCCGGTGATGTCGGAACTCACGTAGCCGGAGAAGTTGTTCTCATTGCCGTCGCTGTCTTTGTAGAACCAACCGGCGAAGGCGTAACCTTCCCTTTCCGGGGTCGGCGGGTTGATGCGGTCGCCGATGAAGGTCTCAACGGTCGTCGAGCTGCCCGCGGGCATGGTCCCGCCGGTCGGATCAAAGGCCAAAGTGACCTTGGCGTCTTCGTTGACGTCATATTGGGCTACGAGGGTCACATCGCCCCAGATCTGGGTGAAGAAGGAGAAGGGAGTGCTTTCGCCGGAGGCGTACCAGCCCCTGAAGGTGGAGTTCTTCTTGGTCGGGTTCTCAAGGGGCTTGGTCGCCCAACGTCCCTCTTGGACCCTTTGGCTCGCCATCGTGGTGGAGCCGTCGCTCAGGGATCCGCCGTTCAGATCGAAGGTGATCGTGTAGAAGACGGCCACGGATTCGCTGCTGGAAGGGACGCTCGAATCGATGGAAGAAGCTCCGGAGGTTTCGCTGGAAGAGGGGAGTTCCGAGGGCGAGGAGGGGAGATCGCCTTGATTGCAGGCGGCGAGGGCCATCGCAAGGGAGGCCGACAGAATCAGAAGGGTTTTCTTTTTCATTTCGTTTTATTCCTTTTCATTCATGGACTTATTTGAGATTCAGCACCGTTCCAGCGCTTTTTTCGAATTGGCTGAAATTCGCGATCTGCTGGGTGAAGATGAGGCTCGTCGGGAGCCCGTCCGCGTTGCGGGTGCTTGAGACGTTCAGGACCCAGGTCTCGTCGCCGCTAGTTGCGATCCTGCCGGGCGAAGAGAAGGTCAATTTGCTCGTCTCGGCGTCGAAGCTGTATTTCTTCTTCGAGTAGCTGAAGGCGACCTCGGTGGCGCTGGTTTCAAACTTGACGTGGCCGCTCAAAGTCGGCCTGGCCTGGTACCAATCGCCCCAATCGTCGGACACATAATACCATTCCATCCGCCAGTCGAGCGTCCCGTCTCCCGGGAAGTCGAAGTAGAGAGTCGAATAGTAGTCGCAGTCGTCGAAATTGTGGAAGGTTCCGACGTAGTGGGCTTCCTTGGTGAAAGGATCGGACTCGTCCAAGACGGGCTTTTCCTCCACCGGGACGGAGATCGTCACGTTCCCTTGGGGGACATAGAAGGAGTAATGGAGATCCGAAACCTTCGTGATACTAAGCAAGTTGGTCCCCGAGCCTTCGCTTGCAATCGAGAGATAGGTGCCGCTAGGCTCGTCGATCAGCATGTAGCCTTCTTCGATCTCCAAGGTAAACTCAAGCTTGGTGTTTTGGGCGTAGTAGGCGGCTTTCTGGTTGAGAGTCGCGGTGAAGTGGCTCCCGGAGAAACTCACCGAATAGAGGCGCTCGCTGTCGACGTGGAGGGTGATGTCCTCGCCCGGCATCAGGAAGGAGTAGAGGCCGGATTCGTCGGCATTGATAACGGTCCGCGGGTAATTCAGGTCCTTCGGGGTGTAATAGACCGAGTTCAGCTTGTAATAGTTCCCATAGGCGCGGAGGGTGAATTCCACCCGGTCCCCGCGGTAATAAGAGGATTTGGATTCCAAGAAATCCACGCTGAATCCGCTCGCATCAATGCTGAGGGAATGGGGAAGCTCTTCTTCAGAGGATGTCTCTTCCGACCCTTCGGAGGAGGATTCGGAAGAGGAAGGCTCGGGCAAAGGTTCCGAAGACGCCTCTATTGAGACGAACTCGGAGGAAGCCTCCTCGGAATTCGACATAGAAGAACTCGATGGGGTCTCCGATGCGCTCAAGGACTCCTCACTGGAGGAGGGGCTGCCTTCCAAGGAAGAGGAAGCCGCCGAACTCTCGGTCGCCTCCGCCCCGCCCTGCACAGAAGAAGAGGGGGAGTGACTTTCGGAGCTCTGGCTGGAACTAGGCTGCTCAGGACCGCAGGAACTAAGCAGCAGGAAGGAGGCCGCTAAAAGCAAAAGGGGCTTTTTGCTGGTCATGATTACGATTTCCTTTCCAGGCGGATCAAACGATTCCACCTAAAATCGCGCGCACGCACGAACTAGTTTATTTAACGCTCACGCGAAAAAAGCGCAAGAGGGAATCTCCTTCCTCCGCTAGGGAAGGAAAAGGCCCCCTTGCGGGAGCCTTGTTCGGAGCGGAGAAACTTCGGCTTATTCGGCCGAGGCGGGGGTGAGGAGAGCCTTCGCTTCTGCGGAGACGTTGTCCTCGCCGACCTTGGAGATGGTCCAGCCCCATTCATAGAAGGCGTTGCTGGAGACTTGGAAGACGAAGAGGGCGTCGAGGCTAGAGGCATCGCTGGAGAGGGTGAAGGAGTTGGTGACTTCGGTGCCCCATTTCTGCAGGTTAATCCAAAGCGTGGTGAAGTAACCGGGCATGTTGAGAAGCATGGACGCCATGGAGCGCGTCCCGACGGCGTAGCCATCTTGCATGCCGAAGGCCTGATCGAACCCGTAGTCGTTGAAGTAGTAGGAGACGGAGCCGTTGTCGTTAATCACCTTCTCCTTGAAGGAAGTGATCGCGAGCAGGCTGCTCTTGGTGCCGGCATTGTCGATGGTGAGGCTGTTCTTCTTGAAGGCCCCGCCGAGGAAGACGCTGTCCCAGAGGGAGCCTTCCAGGCTTTCGGTGCCGCTGGCTTCGCCATAGGCGTGGGCGCCGGTCTCCGCGTCATAGGTGCCTTCGGCGCTCTTTTGAATGCCATTGTCGTTGAGGGTGAGGTGGGCGGTGCCGGTGGAGAAGTTGCCGGATTCCGCGTCGTTGGCGTATTGGTAGTCCTCTTGCATCGTGAGGATGGTGGTCTCAAGGATGTTCTCGTTGGCGTTGACCTGCATCGTGAAGGAGCCGAAGAGGGCTTTCTTGGTGTCGGAGAAATACATGTTGCTCGGGCAGTCGATGGCCTTCTTATCCCCGTCGACCCACCTGCCGAATCCATCGATCGTGGCGGACTTTCTCTCATAGAGGTTATCCCAGAAGCTCTGGATTGGGCTCACGTCGATCTGCTCGGGGATGACGGGGTTCTTGAGCCAAGACTCGACGGCCGGGATACTGATCTGGTTGACGGAATCGAGCATGACGGTCGTGCTGTAATTTTGGGCCCCGGAGGTAAAGCTCGAGATTAGACCCTTCTCGTTGGCGGGGATGATGTTGATTCCGCCGCTCTCGGGGAAGTAGACGACGCAGGCATAGGTCGCTTTGCATTTGCTCGAAAGGAAGTACCAGAAGTTGGTTTGTCCGAGGCTGTCGTAGAGTTTGTCCAAGACGGTCTCTTCGTCGCTGGAAGCAGAATCGTCTGCGGTGACGGCGTAGAGGTAGTAGGTTTCGCCGTCGGAGGTTACGCCCTTGGCGGGGGTGCCGTTGTAGATGATCTCTTGGAAGTCCGATGGGGCCAAGGCGAAATCGGTGAAGCCCTCAGCTTCTTTGGATCCGGAGTATCCGGGTTCGACGGTGACGGAGGAGCCAAAGACGATGCCTTCTTCGTCCGTCAGATCGCCTTCGATTGAGAAGCCGTAGCTATGCCCGTCCGCCGCGTCCATGGAACCCTTGAAGACGTATTTTTTGGTTTCGGAATTCTGGCCGTAAAGTCCCGCATAATAATTCTCGGCGACGAGGCTGAGACCGGTCCATGTGGAATAGACCTCGTAGTTGTTTTTGAGGCCGCCGATGAAACTATTGAACTGGAGCTTGCTCTCGGAGACGACGGTCCCGGTGATGGCCCTTTTGGTGGTTCCGGCGACGATGGTGGCTTTGAAATCGCCGCATTCGAGGCCGATGATTTTGTGGCCGTCGATCACGATGTTCTCGCTCTCGGTGACGACGCTCCAACGATTGACGCGGGTGACTTTGACGTATTTGTCGAGGTCCAAAGCGTTCTCGAGGCCGGCGGCGAATTCGGTCGGGAGGTTGTCATAGTCGATGACGACCTTTCCGGCAGTGGTGGCGTCTGGATCGGTGACGGTCAAGGGGACTTCCTTGATCAGGGCGCTCGCGCCGGTGCCGACGGAGGCGCGGATCTTGCAGGAGCCGACGCTCATGCCGGTGACGAGTCCCATTTCGTCGACGGTGGCGATCGCCTCATTGGACGAGCTCCAGCTCACGGGGGTCTGGGCGGGGCTGACGGTCGCGGTCAGTTGGATCGTTTTCCCTTGTACGACGGAGGGTTTTTCTTGATCGATGATCAATTCGTAATTCACTTTGACTTCCGATGAGCTCGCAGGGTCATCAGGGCTGCCCGGATTCTGGTTGCACGCAACGGCGGAGACGCCCATCAAGGCGATGAGGGAGGCGGTGGCCAAGACTTTCAGATTTTTCTTCTTCATCATAATCTTCCTTTCTTTCGAATTTTGGATTTCCTTTTCTTGGGGGAAATCGCGCGCACTCACGAAGAGTTGCATAACGTACCATAGGCGCGAAATAGAAAGTTGCAAGAGTTATTTTCCATATCGTCAATGAAAAACCAATTCAAATCGATGGCTCCGGAGCAAGAGGGAGCCGTTTTCCGTCTTTGCTTCGTTTGGGGATTGCCGTTTTGCGGCCGGTTGAGTTTGGGCGGAAAGAAGTTATTTATCTTGTATATAAGAACCGATGGAGCAAAAGAAAAAGCCGGCGCTTGGCCGGCTTTTCTGCCTATTAGAAATTAAGCGATGTTGACGAAGTGGAGAGTGACGGAATCATCGGTCATGCCGGTGATCTCCCAGTTCCAGTTCAGATAGCTGCCGTCATTGAAGGTGAGGCCATTCATGAAGAGGCCGCTCATGGCGAAGTTGGAATAGGAGCTGCCGCCGTATTTCTTATTGCCGTCGTCGGCCTTGGGGTCGCCGCCCCACGATTCGCAATATTCGCCGGTCCCGAAGATGTTGGACATGTTGCCCATCGTGGAGTAGTAGGTGCTGCCGGCGAAACTATCGATGCCAGAAGGGGTCACGATCTTGAGGTGGCGGAGGGCGGTCGGGGATTCGGTGGCGCCGTCTTTGATTTCCTGGGAAGCGCGTCCGGAGGCGGACTTGGTGTTGCTCGCGTAAAGCGTGGCGGAGGTCTCGAAGGTGCCGGAGGCGGAATCGATCGCATCGGCGGCTTTCGGGGTGTCGGTGTAAGCTAAGACTCCGGTGGAGAGGTCGATCTTGCCGTCGCTGGTCAGAGTGCCCTTCTCGGAGCCGACCCTGGCGTCGACGTGGAAGACCTGAAGCCCGGCGTGCTCATAGGTGCCGCCGTGGCCATAGGCCGAGCCGCCGGAAGAGGAGGTGGCGTTGCTCCATTCGGGATAGCCGGTGGAGTCCATCTTGTTCACTCCGGTCGGGGTGTAGTACTCCAAGAGGAGATATTCGTCGTAAGGAGTGCCGTTCCAAGGGTCGGTAGTGGTGTTTTTGAGGAGGAGGAATTTGCCGGTGTCGGTGTAGGAGGGGAGGGTGATCTCAAAGTTGTTCGAGGAACCGTCAATGACCATCGGGGCGATCCAGTTGTAGGCCATCTTGGTGTAGGCGTTATGGTCGCCGACGTTCTGGTCCATCATGTCGACGCAGCCGGCGGGGCCCTCGTCCTTGTCGTAGGAATAGTAGTCGGGGGCGCCCATCATGTGCCCGGTCTCGTGGATGATGGTGTGGGCGTCGACCGCCTTGCCGTCGATGCGGTTCCCGATCGGGTTCCCATTATCGTTTTTGTATGAGGAATAGTACGTGTTGGTCAAGAAGTCCCAGCGCGACCAGAAGATGCGCCTGGCGCCGGGGTTTTTGACGTTCTTGGCCCCGGGGACGTTCGTGGTGAAGTTCCACCAGAGGTCGCCGGAGGAATCGCTCGTTCCGAAGCCGGAGTCCGGGATCGACTGGGAGGTGAAGTAGACCACCTCGATGCCGTCGATGTAGCCGTCCTTGTTCGCGTCGTATTTGGTGGGGTCGAGCTCGCCTTTGGCCTCAAGCTGCTTGATGGCGTCGAGGGTGATGGTCTGGGCTAGGCCGGTGTTGTTGCCGTCGAGATTGGAGTCGTCGGCGTTGTAGGTGACGATGCTGGAGACGTCGCCGCCGATGTTGAGGCGGCCGAAGCTCGCCTTCTTGTAGTAGGAGTGGAGGGACTCCCAGGGGGTGTCCTCACCGTTCTCGTTCTCCGCGAAGAAAGCCTCTTGAAGCACGTCTCGGACCTGCTGCTCGGAGATGTTCGCGTCGGAGAATTTGGCGTTGTTGAATTGGACGGGGATGACGAGGATGTTCACGTTCCCGGAGCTCGGCATGCCGCTGCCGCCCAAAGTCTCGATGCCGGAGTAATTCTGATAGGTGTAGGGGGCGAGACTTTCGACCGTGGCGGTGTGGTAGCCTTTCCCCTCGCTTGCCTTTTCAACGTTCTGCTCCTGGACGGTGAAATCGACTGTGTCGGTCCAACGGGCTTTCTTGTAGCGCGCCTTGGCGGTATAAGAGCCCTTGGGGAGCAGATCCCCGGCTTTGTAGGTTTTGCCGGCATCGTTTTTGTCGGTGATCGTGAAGGTGGTCTGGAAGGTATAGTTGGTGACGTCTTCGGTCGTGCCGGCCTCTTCGTCGATGAAGTTCACGGTCGGCTTGGCCGCGTCGAAGAAGCAGGTCCCTTCGGGAATCACGGTCTTGACGACGTCCATTTCAACCCTTTGCTTGGACGGGGCGACCGAGATGTCCTCGCCCCCGGATTCGGAATTGCTTCCATTGACGGAGGACGTTTCGGAATCGAGCGAATCGCTCCCGCCTTCGCTGGACGAGGCGGGGTTGTCGCCGCAGGAGGCCAATGCGAGCCCGAGCAACGCCCAGGCGATGATTTTCTTTTTCATGCGTTTTTGCCCTTTCTTCTTTATAAGCCGACTTAATATAGATACGTGCGCGATTTTGTCAAGGAAAACGGTCGATATGCGCTTTTTCTTGCCTGAAATAGCCTCCCGGCCCTATGCTTAACCCCGTTATGGATCCCTACCGCAGGAAAATCCTCGTATCCTTTGCCGTCTCCTTCGTTTTATCGCTGACGGCGTTTTGCCTCCTCTTCTTCCTTCGCGCCCCCTATTCCCTCCGCTTGGCCGCCGACAGCTTCTTCATCTCCGCCGCCGTGGGATTTGGGGTGCTCGGCATGATTTTCGTCGAGAGAAGCGGCACTTTCGACGTCGTCAATTACGGCTTCTACCGGCTTTTCGAATCCTTCCGCTTGGACCGGAAGAAGAAGTGGGACAACGCCGGCGACTACAAAGAGGAAAAGCAGAAGAAACGTCATGCCAGCAAAGCCGCCTATTGGCCCTGCCTCGCCGTGTCAGGCTTTTTCCTGACTATGGCCATTTTATTCACGATCCTTTATTTCGCTCTTTGAGCATCGGGGCCGTGTCAGGCTTTTTCCTGACTATGGCCATTTTATTCACGATCCTTTATTTCGCTCTTTGAGCATCGGGGAAATGGAACGCTTGAACGGACAAAAAAACCTTGCCTTTTTTTCGCCGTGTGGTTACCTATAACACGCGCCTATGCAAAATAGGCTTTTGCGATGTCAATGAAAGGAGACAGCATATGAACAAAAAGAAGATGATCCTGCTCCCTCTCGTCTCACTGGGCCTCGTCCTCGCTTCCTGCGGGGATCAGCCGGGGAATCCCACTTCCTCGAACCAGTCCAGCGGCGGGGGCGAAAACAGCAGCCAAACCTCGGGCGGCGGAGCCTATGACCCGGGGGAGGTCGTTTTGCCCGAGGCCCCTACCGGAAACCTCGCGAACGGGACTTATGATTTCACCCAGCTCAACTGGAAGGAACGTTCCAAGATCCTCGCCTCGCTTGAATACTACGCCTTGAGGAACCACTCCGCCGGCATCCCGCTCTACGACGATGCCACCTACGAGCAGTTCTCCAAGCGCATCACTTTGCCTTCCCAGAAGTATCTGACCAACTACGGCTTCGGCACTTCCTACGGCACCATCGACGGCGAAGGGCAGATGTACAATTCGACCATCAACGAGCCCAACGCCAAATGGCGCAGCTATTTCCACGGCTACACCAACACCGATTCCGGCACCTTCAACGGCTGGAACTCGACCGGCAGCGACGTCACCGAGCGCACCTCGATGATCAGCTCAAGCTATTTCGGCGTGAAGGCCAATAGCGACAACACCGCCTATGAATGGGTCGGCTCCCTTTCCAAGACCAACGCCCCGATCATGCTCGACGAAGAGGGCAAGGTCGTCTCCGCCGACGCCGACGGCTATGCGGTCCGCGAAGACGGGTCCTATTACACCAAACTCGCCGATGATGGGACCGAGCAGAAGGTTCTTTACAGCGAAGCCACCTCCCAACGCTGGCGCGTCAAGGTGAAGACCGGCGCAGACATGATCTACCACACCGCCGAGACCTCCAAATGGAAGAGCAAATACGACGGCACGACCGTCAAACTCGAGGATTATCTGACCCCGTTCAAAGCCCTGCTCATGACCAACATGGCCCGAACCGCTGAGCTCGTCTCCGACACCTCGGGCTTCCAGGGCGCCATGGACTTCTTCTATAGCAACAACAAGTCCAAGTACTTCGACGATTGGGAGAACTCCGGCGTCGGCATCCAGCTCAACAAAGAGGAGGGCGCGATTGAATTCGCCTTCATCCAGCCCAAGTCGAGCTCCTATGCCCGCACCGCCCTCTCGAGCAGCCTCTTCAGCCCGCTTCCGCAGGAATTCTTGACAGATCTAGGCTCCGGCAACTTTGTCGCCGGCGTCGGCGAATACGGCAAAATCGGCACCTCCAAAGACGGCTCCTACACCGACGTGTTCGACAACATCCTGACCTTCGGCGCCTACATCCCCGAGTACTGGCAGCAGAACTCCAAACTCGTCTACAAGGCCAACAAAGACTACTATGAGGCCGCTGATTTCCACTTCGACGGCTACACGGAGGTCATCTTCGAGGGAACTTCCGGCGACGAGAATGCCTACAAAGCCTTCCTCAACAACGAACTCGACGAGGTCACCATCCCCTTGTCCCAGCTCCAAAACCACAAGAACGATCCGACCGTCCTCCGCACCGAGGGGTCGACCATCATCAAGCTGAATCTCAACACCACGACCGATGACGAGTGGGAATACTACTTCGGCGAGAAGGGCGTCATCTCCACCCACGACAAGAACAAATACTGGGACACCAAGGCCCTCATGTCCAACGACGACTTCCTCGATGGCGTCTACTTCGCGATCGACCGCAAGCAGCTCGCCGACATGGCCGGCAAAAACCCCGCCGTCAGCTATCTCTCAAACGCTTACATGCTCGACCCCAACGGCGTCGTCTCCTATAGGAGCTCCGCCGAAGGCAAGGGCGTCGTGGCCAACTTCCAGAGGGCCGCGGGCAACGAATATTGCTATTCCCGCTCCCTCGCCGAGACCTACTTCAAGCGGGCCGGCGACACCCTGATCGCCCAAGGCGAATACGAGAAGGGCGAGGAAATCGACCTCACCGTCGTCTACCGTTATCAGAAGACCATCGATAACCTCGGCTCCTACATCAAGAGCTACATCGAGGACGCCTTCAATAGCGCCAACAAGAACAACGGCTTGACCTTGAACCTCAACCTTGAGGTCGGCGGCACCCAGTACACCGATACCTACACCCGCATGGACCATGGCGAATTCGACATGGCCGAGGGCGCGGTCTCCGGCAACGTGCTCAACCCGCTCGACTTCATGAACACGCTTTCCACCAACAAATCCCTCAACCAAGGCTTCTGCCTCAGCTGGGGCAAGCGCACCGACCAACTCCACGAAGCCGGCAGCACCGACCGCTATGCGGCCACCTATAACGGCGTCGACTTCTCTTACGATGCCCTCTGGAACGCCACCCAGAGCTTCACCCCGGTCGACGAAGGCCTCGCGACCCCGGTCGGCAACAACGCGACGCTGACCTACAACGCCTCGAAGAAGACCGCCGAATTCAAGGCTGAGTTCTCCCCTCAGGTCGTCGACGACGAAGGCAATTGCCTCTATCAGTTCTCGATCCCCGAGGGCGTCGCGGTCATCGCCTCCAACCAGCAAGGCGGCTTCGACGGCGGCTATTACACCCATGCCCACTCCGCTTTGAAGACGAATCTCAACGGCGAGATCAGCTTCTCGCTCCCGACCTCTGAGATCGAGTCCCTCGTCAAGAGGATCGCCTCCTCTGCCGGCAAGACCCAGAAATACTTCCGCCTCTACTTCACCTTGATGTACAAGATCAAGCTGAGCTCCGGCACCGTCTCCAAATCGGTCCTCATCGATCTGGGCGGCAAGCTCACCGACTTCGGTCTGAGCGACATCAACGCCTAATCGATTGCAGCCGCCCCCTACGGGGCGGCTTTTTCTTGCATTGACGCTACGGTGGGTTTAACCTAGTCTCATTGCGGTTTCTCCGCGTTTTTGGAATCGAAAAAAGAAAGGGAATCGAATGAAAGACAGCGTCAAATACGTCATTGAGAGGATCCTCTTCATCCTCTTGACGGCGTTCATCATTCTGAGCTTGACCTACATCTTGCTCCAACTCATCCCGCTCACCCCGGGCGGCACCGACCAGCAGCGGTGGACCTTCTGGGAAAAGCAGGTCGAACTCGGCTACTACGTCCGCATCACCGACCCCATGGAAGCCATGAGGGAGGGCTATGATGAGGTCGTCACCGTCGCCGGGAAGACGACCTATTACCGCGCCCAGCCCGTCATGGTGCGTTATTTCAACTGGCTCGCCGCCGTTGCAAAAGGCGACTGGGGCGTCTCCTCCAGCGACTACTGGAAAGGCCAAAGCGCGCTCACCATCCTTTTGACCGGCCTTCCCTATTCCATGAGGCTCAACCTCATCTCGATTCTGATCTCGATCCCCTTGGGCATCGGCCTCGGCATTTTGGCCGCCCTCAAGAAGAATACCTGGGTCGATTCTTTGATCTCGACCGTGGTCATGATCTTCATCTCCGTCCCTTCCTTCGTTTTGATTTCCTTCTTGCTCATCTGGTTCGGCAAAGTCAATGGCTGGCCTCTTCGCTGGCCTAGCGACGCCGACGCCGCGGCCGATCCCGTCTTGGCCTTCAAGGCCTTCGTCATCCCGGTCATGTCCCTTTGCTTCGGCTCCATCTGCGGATTCGCCCGCTACACGCGCGCCGAGCTCACCGAGGTCATGTCCAGCGAATTCCTTCTCTTGGCCCGCACCAAAGGGCTCACCCGCTCCCAAGCCGTCATCCGGCACGCGCTCCGCAACTCGATGGTCCCCATCGTCCCGATGATCATCGCCGAATTCATCTCGATCCTCTCCGGCTCGATGGTTCTTGAGCAGATTTATTCGATCCCCGGCATCGGCTCGGTCTTGGTGAACGCCCTGAACTCGACCGATGTCCCCGTCATCATGGTGGACATGGCGATCTACACCGTCATCGGATTGGCCGCCACCCTGATCATCGACCTTAGCTACGGCATCGTCGACCCCCGCATCCGCATGGGCGCGAGAAAGTGAGGAGAACCATGGAAAACAAAAAGAACGAAATGGAACAGTCCGTGGAGATCCTCGATTCCGACTTCTCCTTCCTGAAGTCGGACGAATCCATCCACGACCAAAAATTCGAAACCAAGCCGACCACCTTCTTCAAAGACGCGATGAAGCGCTTCGTCAAGAACCGCTCCTCGGTGGTGGCCGCCTCGATCCTTGCCGTCTTAATCGTCATGTCCATCGTCGTGCCCTTCGCCGACAAAAACGACATCAACACCCCGCAGGGCGACCTTCAGTACCTCCCGCCGAAGTGGTTCGACGGCAACCTGAACGGCTTCTTCGACGGAACCGACATGGTGACCGGCGCCATCCTGGACCCGGAGACCCAGAAACTCGCCGTCGACGAAAACGGGAAATCCGACTACGTCGAAAGCGCCATCGTGGGCGGCATCAACGTCTATTCCTCCTATAGCGACATGTATTCCTCCGCCGTCGCGAGATACGGCAAAGGAGGTTGCCTCACCCTCGCCAACCAGTCCCCGAAAATGGAAGGGGTCTACGAAGGCGAGGACCAGGGCATCCTCTCCAAGGAGGTTACCCTCGACCTCAGCAAGGACTACGATTATTCAGTATCCATCGATCCGGAGCAGACCGTCCTCTACGCCGATTCCTCGCTCCGCCTCCATCTGACCTTCCTCGCTTCCGTGGATGGCGAAGAGACCTATATCCCCTTGACCGAAACCGTTGATTGGGATTCCTCTTTGACGCGTCTTGCCTGCGAGCACGTCTCCACCTCCGTCAAGTCCTATTTCGAGGATAAATCCCTCGGCGTTCCCTCTTCCTTAACCGGACGGATCGGGATCGTCGTGGATGCTCCGGAAGACGAGAAGAGCGGGGCCAACGTCCTGGCGATCTCCAGCGTTTCCTCCTCCATCAAAGGTGTCGGCTTCGCAAGCGGCATCGAAGCCAGGAGAGCCATCGCTGAGAAATTTGCGAACGCCTATTCCTCCTTCGGCAAAGAGAGCAAGCCCCTCGTCTCCATCAAGCACGTCGAGGTCCTCTACGGATCCTTCCGCTACGACTATTACGCGGCCGCCTTCGGCGACGTGGCCCACTATTCCTTCAGCCCGACCATGATCGAAGATTACGTCGAGCGCGGCTGGATGGAATTCGAGTGGGGCCCCGCCGGGTCCAGCCAGCCCGCCAAATTCGTCCTCACCCCCGAAGGCGAGACCTATTGCCCCCTTCGCAGCGTGGACTATCAGGTCGTGAGCGAGAACCCCCTCGACCCCAGCATGACCGTCCATCAGCTCTTCGGGACGATGTCCAACTACCGCCTGCTTTATTCCCAAGGCAAAATCGGCTCCTGTGAGATGCCCAAATACGCCTTCGGCACCGACCGCAACGGCAAAGACTTCTTCAAAGTCGTCTTCTCCGGCCTGCTCACCTCGCTGGGGCTTGGCCTATTGGCCTCGGCGATCAACATCGTGATCGGCCTCATCTGGGGATCGATCTCCGGCTACTTCGGCGGCTGGGTCGACCTCATCATGGAGCGTCTCACCGAGATCCTCGGCGGCGTCCCCTTCATCATCGTCATGACCCTCGTGGCCTTGTTATGGAACCAAAACGGCGGGGGGACGACCTTCTGGACCTTCCTCTTAGCCCTCTGCCTCACCGGCTGGATCGGGATTTCCGGCACGACCAGAAGCCAGTTCTACCGTTATAAAGGCAGGGAATACGTCTTGGCCTCGAGGACCCTGGGCGCGAGCGACACCCGCTTGATTTTCAAGCACATCCTCCCGAATGCGATCGGCACCATCGTCACGAGCGCCGTCTTGATGATTCCCTCAGTCATCTTCACCGAGGCCAACATCTCCTACTTGCTCCCCGGCGCTTTGGCCCTCAAAGGCAGCTTCGGCGTGACCATCGAATCGGTTCAGGGCGATATCTCGAGAGCCCCCTATCTCATCGTCTCGGCGTCTTTGATCATGGCCTTGCTCATGATTTGCTTCAATCTGTTCGGCAACGGCCTCCGCGACGCCTTCAACCCCTCTTTGAAAGGAAGTGACGAATAATGGAACGCATCGATTATCCTTATACCGTCGGGATTGCCCCCGAAGGCCAAGAACCCGTCCTGAGCGTCAGGAACCTCGCCATCTCCTTCAAAAGCGACGAAGGCTACGTCCACGCCGTCCGCGGCGTCTCCTTCGATCTTTACAAGGAAGAGACCCTCTGCATCGTCGGCGAGTCCGGCTCGGGCAAATCCGTCACCAACAAGACCATCATGGGGATCCTCCCCAAGAACGCCCGCATCGTCTCTGGGTCCATCCTCTATGAAGGGGAGGACCTCACCAAGATCTCCGAGGACGAGTTCCACAACATCCGCGGCAACAAGATCGGCATGATCTTCCAAGATCCGCTCTCCTCGCTCAACCCCATCATGAAGATCGGGAAGCAGATCACCGAGGAGATGATCATCAACGGCGACCATCTCAAGAACTACTACGATTCTTTGGTCTCCAAGGAATTCATCGCCTACAAAAACGACATTCGCCTCCTCCAACTCCTCAAAGCCGAACGCAAACGCGCGAAGAAGGAGAAGAAGGAGTTCGACGAAGAGTCCTACCTCGCCAAGAAAAAGGAGATCGAAGGCCGCATCGCCTCCGACAAATCCGCCCTTGCCCTCAAAAAGAAGGAAGCGAAAGGCCTCGTGAAGGCGAAGAAGAAGGACATCGCCTCCCGCCACCAGGCCAAAGTGAGTGAAATCCTTTCCTCGAAGCTCAGCTTTGCTGAGAAGTACGATGCCTTCCTTTTGGAGCATCGTCGCGCTCTTGGAGAAAAGAGAGTCACCCACAAGGAAGCCAAAGACCGCGCCCTCAAGATCATGGCCGAGGTCGGCATCCCTCAGCCCGAACGCCGCTTCAACCAATACCCCTTCGAATTCTCCGGGGGCATGAGGCAGCGCATCGTCATCGCGATCGCCTTGACCGCCGAGCCGGACGTCCTCATCTGCGATGAGCCGACGACCGCCCTCGACGTCACCATCCAAGCCCAGATCCTTGAACTCATCAACCGCCTGAAGAAGGCCCATCACATGTCGGTCATCTTCATCACCCACGATTTGGGCGTCGTCGCCAACATGGCCGACCGCGTCGCCGTCATGTACGCCGGCAAGATCGTCGAATACGGCAAAGCCGAGGAAGTCTTCTACTCCCCGGCCCACCCTTATACCTGGGCTTTGCTTTCCTCAATCCCCGACATCGATTCGAAGGAGAAGCTCGAGGCCATCCCGGGCACCCCGCCCAATATGCTGTTCCCGCCCAAAGGCGATGCCTTCGCCCCGCGCAGCAAATACGCGATGGGCGTCGACTACAAAGAAGAGCCGCCGATGTTCCAAATCACCCCGACCCATTACGCCTCGACTTGGCTCCTGGACGAGAGAGCCCCGAAGGCCGAGATGCCCAAAATCGTCTCTACCCGCATCCGCAATAGCCTAGCTAAACACGACAAGAAGGAGGAGAAGTGACATGGCAAACAGCGAGAAAAGCCAGCTCCAAGCCGAGCTCCGCGCCAAAAAAGCCGAGCTCTCCGCCCTCAAGCTCGCCAAACCGAGCCGCAAAGCCTGGAATGAGGAAGACAAAAAGAAAGAAGCCGAGCTCTTGGAGCAAATCGAATCCCTCAAATTCCGCATCGGGAATTTCGGGATCACCTATGACCCAAAACTCGTCGAGGACCATGTCATCCTAAGCGTCCGCCACCTGAAGCAATTCTTCCGGTCCGGCGAATACAAGACCAAAGCCGTCCACGACGTCAGCTTCGACGTCAAGGAAGGCGAATGCTTCGGCTTGGTCGGCGAATCCGGCTGTGGCAAGACCACGACCGGCCGCTGCATCATCGGCCTTTACGACATAACCTCCGGCTCGATCTACTACAAAGGCTACCGCATCGCCGCCGGCGACCGCTGGAACCGCAAGGAGATCAAATGGAGCCGCATCCACACGCAGGAGAAAGTCGCGACCCTCAAGGAGCAGAAGCACTGCGAGATGGCCGACGCCACCGCCCCTGGGGAAGCCGAGGCCATCAAGGAACGCTTCGACAAGCAGATCGAGGAGCTTGAGCTCCAAGAGAAAGCCCACGTCGAGGAGCAAAAGGCCCTCATCAAGCAGATCCATTACGATGATAAGCACGTCAACACCCGCCTCCGGAACCAGATCCAGATGATCTTCCAGGACCCGATCGACTCCCTCGATCCCCGCATGACCGTCGAAGACATCATCACCGAAGGCCTCCACATCCAAGGCAAATACAACCGCGAGGAGAACCGCAAGACGGTCGAAGCGGTCCTAAGGAGGGTCGGGCTCATCCCCGAATACGCCTCGCGCTACCCGCATGAATTCTCCGGTGGCCAAAGGCAGAGGATCGGCATCGCCCGCGCCCTCGTCATGAACCCGAAACTCCTCATCTGCGATGAGCCGATCTCGGCGCTTGACGTCTCGATCCGCGCCCAGGTCCTCAACTTGCTCAACGAGATCAAGGAGGAGATGGGCCTCACGATGCTATTCATCGCCCACGACCTCTCGGTCGTCAAATACTTCTGCGACCGCATCGCCGTCATGTACTTTGGGAACATGGTCGAGCTCGCCTCCAGCGATGAGCTCTTCGCCCATCCGCTCCATCCCTACACCAAAGCCTTGCTCTCGGCGATCCCGAAGCCCGACCCCTATTCGGAGAAGGACCGCGTGAGGAAGGTCTACGATCCGAGCTCGGAGCATGACTATTCCGTGAACAAACCCTCCTTCCGGGAAGTCCTCCCGGGCCACTTCGTCCTCTGCAACGACGAAGAGGAGGAGAGATACCGCCTCGAAGCTTCGAAGCTCGACGCGGAGAAAGGGGAAGGCAAATGAAAAAGAACAAGCGCTTCATCCCGGTCATCATCGCCTATGGCGTCTTGCTGGTTTTGCTCCTCCCGATCTTCGTCTATGCGATCTTGGCCTATTCCAATCCGGCCAAATACAACTACCGCCTCGACTACCTCCAGGCGGGGGAAGCGGTGGATGGCTATCTCCACACCGGGGAATACGCCCTCACGCTGGTCTTCCTCGGGTTGCTCTTCGCGGGGCTCACGCTTGGATTGCTCTCCTGGATCTTCCGGAGGAAATCGACCCAGATCGCGGTATCCTGCCTTCTCTCCGTGATCGCCTTCTCCTATTGCCTTGCCCGCAGCGTCTATTGCTTTGGGCTCGGCGGCACCAACTCGATCCCGGCGATTTTCTATTTGATCGGCGCCTTGGGCATCGCCTGTAGCCTCGTCTTCTTCGTCAAGAAGACGCTTGATGGCGACTGCTCCTGGCTCTATTACGTCTCCGTGATCCTCGGGGCGGCCTTCTTGTTCCTAGCCTCCTGCACGAAGTATTCCTATTCGATCCTCAACGCCCTCGGCCATCAAGGCGACGTCGTCTATTGGGGATCCTATGGGGTGAGCCGGATCGCCCTGCTCTCCTATCTCCTCGGGGCCTATTTGAATCTGAGCTTGGATTACGAACCCGAAGCGAAATAACCATCCCAATAAGCGGAGCCCACGGCTCCGCTTTTTCGTTGGGTCGGCGCCCTTAATAAACCAAGGCGTAAGCTAAGCCCGCCCTTATTCCTATATAATATGGATATATGGAGAAGACCCTTCTTTTGGAAATCGACGGGAAGACCTATCCCTT
>SFUB01000127.1 GCA_004561785.1 bacterium
TTTGCAGTCCATCGGCTATGATACCATCGCCAGCGGCGACAGCTTCAACGATCTGGGCATGATCCAGGCCAGCAAGGCGGGCTTCCTGTTCAAGAGCACCGACAAGATCAAGGCGGACTACCCGGACATCCCGGCCTACGAGGAGTTTGACGACCTGCTGAATGCCATCAGGGCGGCGCTGTAAGGAGATACCATGGAACAGCTGCTGGGGGACCTGAATCTGCTGGCTGGTTTTTTCATGGAAACTGTGGGCGGATTGCTGGCGGGTGCCTTTTTCCTGCCTGCCGCGGCGGCACTGCTGAACGGCTGACGAAGGAGGAAAGAAACCTTGAAGCTTACTGTTCTTGACGGACATACCATGAACCCCGGCGACCTGAGCTGGGACGGCCTGCGCACTCTCGGCGACGTCGTGATATACGACCATAGCACCAAGGACGAGGCGGAGATAATCCGCCGCATAGGCGACGCCGAAATTGTCGTTGCGAACAAGTCCCCGATAAGCCGCCGCGTTCTGGATGCGTGCCCGAACGCGAAGTATATCACCATACAGGCGACTGGGTATGACCCGATCGACTATGTATACGCGCGCGAGAAGGGGATACCCGTCTCGAACGTCCCAACCTACGGCACGGCCTCCGTCGCCCAGTTTGCGATAGCGCTGCTGCTGGAGATATGCGGCCACGCGGCGCACCATTCCGACGCCGTCCATGCCGGACGCTGGGCGGAGAGCGGCGAGTGGACGTTCTGGGATTACCCGATGATCGAGCTTGCGGGCAAGACGATGGGCATCATAGGCTTCGGGCGCATCGGGCAGAACGTGGGCCGCATCGCCAAGGCGCTGGGGATGAACGTCATAGCCTTCAACCGCAGCCGCAGCGCCGAGGGCGCGGAGATCGCCGAATACGCGGAAGGGTTCGGGATGGAAGTCATCCCCTGCATCCAAACCCTGTCCCATTTGAACCAAGCCCTCCGTTGGTCCACCTACCAAAACGTCGCCGAAACGAGCCAAACCCTCTTGGTGGAAGAAGAAGCCACCTACCAACTCATCGAGAAGATGGTCGCAACCTGCGCGAAGGCATTTCGTTCCCGCCGCATCCACATCGGGATGGACGAAGCCTGGGACCTTGGAACGGGCATCTTCCGCTCTTCGGGGAAGGCCATCGACCGCAAGAAGGCGTTCTTGGACCATCTTCGACGCGTCGCGGACATCTGCTCCCGTTATGGCTTCCATCCCATGATTTGGGAAGACATGCTCTTCCGCCTCCATCCCGAAGCTCGCCCCAACTGGTACGAAAACGCCGCGTTGCTCCCGGATGACGTCCAAGATTTGATTCCCGACGTCGACCTCGTCTATTGGGATTATTACCACGACCAAAAAGAAGTCTACGACGAGATGTTCGAGGCGAGTTTGTCTTCCGGCAAGAAAGTCTTGTTCGCGGATGGGTGCTTCCGTTGGATCGGCTTCGCCCCGAATGTGAGCAAGAGCAACCTCTGCACCGCCGCGGGGCTAGAAAGCGCCATCGAACACCAAGTGAAGGAAACTTTCGTTACCGCTTGGGGAGACGGTGGCAACGAAGCCTCCATCCGGGCCGTTTACCATCCCTTCGCCCTCCATTCCGCCTTCGATTTCTTCGGAAACGGGGAGGAATCCCTCGTTTCGAACATCCTCCAGGCAATCCTCGGCTACGACCTCGCGACGTGGCGGTTGCTCGAAACCCCGAACGCCCTCCGCCAGGACCAAGCCCTCGGGGAAAATCCCTCGAAATGGCTTTTCTACCAAGACGTCCTCTTAGGCCTATACGATCGAAGCACCAAGGAAGAATATGAGGTAGCCTACTTAGAAAAAGCCAAACAGCTGAAGAAGGCCGCCCGGAAAGGCGCGTTCCCCTACATGTTCCGAACCTTGGCTTCCTTATGCGATCTCCTCTCCGTCAAAGCCGTCGTGGGGAAACGGTTACGGGAAGCCTACCAGGGGAAAGATAACGAAGGCCTCGCTAGAGGCATCGTCGATTTGTCGTTATGCGAGAAGAAACTCCAAAAGTTCATTGACGACTTCCTCACCCAATGGGAAACGGAGAACAAGCCGTTTGGCCTCGAAGTCCTCCAAGCCCGTTTCGGG
>SFUB01000039.1 GCA_004561785.1 bacterium
ATTCTCTTTGACCTGCCCTTATTTCACCCCCGATTCCCGCGCCTATAAAATGGCAAAGGAACACGCGAACAGACTCTTAAGCCGGGTCGAAAGCCTCCCAAAGCCTTATGAAGGCGGATACCTCTATCTCCTTGGGGACCGCCACTACGTAGGGGAGATGGGGGAAGAGGAGAGGAAAGCCTATCTCAAGAAGATGGCCTTGCCTCTTTTCGAAGAACGGGTCGCCCATTACGAAAAACTCATGGGGGTTCGCCCCCCATACCGGGTCAAGGCGAGATCGATGAAGACCCGCTATGGCGTCAATTCGAAGAAGACCCATTCGATCACCCTCCAAAGCGAGCTCATCCATTTCCGCCTGGAGATCATCGACTCGGTCGTGGTCCATGAACTCGCCCATCACTTCGAGTTCAACCACGGTCCCGCCTTCTACCGCATCGTCTACCGTTTCTGCCCCGAATACGAAAAGTGGCATGCCTGTTTAAGAAAAGGAGAATTCAATGGAACGACTGACCTCAAGGAATAATCCCCACATCAAAGAGCTTTCTTCCCTCAAGAAAGGCGATCCTTCTTTGTTCCTCGTCGAAGGGCATCACCTCGTGGAGATGGCCTCCGCTTCCGGAAGCCTTTTGGAGGTTCTTTCCGTCGAACCCTATCCCGGGAAGGAGAAAAGCCTCCTCGTGAGCTATGAGATCATTGAGAAACTTTCCGCCAGCAAAACCCCGGAAGGCATCATCGGAGTATGTAGGAAAATAGAGAAGGAAAATGCGAAGGACGGCCCCGTTTTGCTTTTGGACCGCGTTCAAGATCCTGGGAACGTCGGCACCCTGCTTCGGAGCGCCTTGGCGTTCGGCTTCTCTAAGGTCTATTCGATCGAAGGGACGGCCTCTTTCTATGGAAGCAAAGCCATCGCCTCCAGCCAAGGGGCGATTTTCTCCCTTGCTTTGAAAGAGGGCCTTAAGGAAGAAGAGGCGGTGGCTTTGTTGAAAAGCCAAGGATTCCGCCTGATCGGCAGCGCCCTGGAGAACGCCGAGGACTTCCGGGCTCTGTCCTTGCCCGATGATAAATATTGTCTGATCCTTGGAAACGAAGGCCAGGGCATGAGCCCCTCTTTGCTGGGAAAAACCGACGTCAACGCCTATATCCCCATCTCCGGCATCGATTCCTTGAACGTCGGCGTCGCCGGGGGAATCCTCATGGAACGCCTTCAGGAACTCGCCGGGAAAGTGATTTGATCCCTTTCATCCCCGCGGGGCGAATCCCCCGCGCTTTTGCATCCAAGTGAATTGATGCGTTCCAAATTCCCCTCCATGGTCCATAATGAGAGCATGAAAAAGATTGCACTCGCTTTAGCTTCCTTGCTTCTGCTCGCCTCCTGCGGGGATAACCCCGGGAACGGCGAAGAGGTCGGGAAATCCTACATCTCCGCGCTTCAACACGCCGCGGAAGCCTCTTTGAAGCAAAATTCCTGTTACCTCAGCACCCCTGGGGCGGGAGGGAAGATCGCCGTGGGGGTCAAAGACCTCGAGGGGACCTATTATCACATCAAAGGGGATTCGCTTTCCTTCGATCTTGGTTTGACGGGCCTCAAGGCGGAGGAGCTTTCCTCTTGCAAAGGACTATTGGAACTCAAAGGGGGGTCGCTCGCCATCGACACCAATGTCGAGAACATCCCCTCGTCTTTGAAAAACTACCTCACCGTCTCCCCGCTTAAGGCCAAATCCTATTTCGACGGGGACGCCCTCTATCTGAACGCCTCCGGGGAGAAGAATGAGACCAATGCCACCTTGGGCCTCATGCTTCAGACCCTCATCCAAACCATCCCCGGGAACGAGGGCTACGTCCTCTATGGTGGGGGAAGCCGCCTCGACAGCAAGAATAAATACAAAGGAAAATGGAGCCTGACCCAAGAGGAAAAGGACCAGGCCAAAGAGCATCTCCCCCTGATCAAAGAGGACGGGAATTCCTCCGATCTTTTCTCCGGGCTTTCTTCTTTCCTGCAAGGAGCCTACGAAGACGAGAAAGGCCAAACCGCCTTCTCCTTCGAGACCAAAGAGGACGGCCAGAAGAAGATCTCCTTCCGTTCCACGGACAAAGACGTCCTCTCCGGCGCCTTCGCCTCCGCCATCAGCAAAGGGGATTTCTCCTTGATCACCTCCGAGGACATCTCCGCGCCCACTTATTCGGAAGCCAAGGAGAAGGCCGACAAATTCTTGAGCTACGCCGAGCCAAAAACCTTCGCCGTGGAAACTTATTTCCAAGGCGAATTCCTTCTTCAGACGCGCCTCGACATCAATTTCTCGCTCGATTCCGCCAAAATCAACGAACTCTATCCTAGCGGCATGATCGAGATCCCTGCCCAAGAAGCAGGAGGGGAGGCCAAACATTTGAGCCTCGATGGCTCCTTGGCCTTCTCCGCGAATCTATTGACCTCTTTCTCCTCTGCCCCGAGCTTCTCGCTCCCGGAAGAGCTTTCCTCTTACAAAGAATTCCCCGAAATCATCTACGAAAACCAAGGCGAATGAAACTTTTGCTCCGGCAAAGGCCTCTCTCCTTCCTTGGCCGTTATGACGTTTATGACGATCGGGGCGAAGTTGTTTTCTTAGTTCAAGGCCAATTCGCGATGGTCCCGAGCTTTCTCCTTTGCGATGCCTCGGGGGAGGAACTCGGCAAGGTTAGGCGGAAGGCCTGGAGTTTTTTGCCGAGTTTCCGATGCGAAACGGAAGCGGGAGAGTTTTCCGTCTCGCGTTCTTCTGCCTTCTTCCCTTCCTATAAGATCTCTCCTTTAGGCTACGTCGCAAAAGGCGACTTCCCCGCTTGGAACTATTCGATCTTGGATGGAAACGGCGATCTTTTGGCTAAAATGTCCAAGAAAATCTTCCGCCTTTCGGACGCCTACGAAATCGACGTTTTGAAGGAGGGACAGGAGCTTTTGTCCCTTTGCCTGGCCCTCTGCGTCGACGATGATCTCTACCGTCGGTAGGAAAATGGCGGAAAAGGGGGAAGTTTCGCCCTTTTCCCTTGAAAGGGAAACCGCCTTGATTAGAATGATGGTGTCCGTTGAGACGGAGCAGTAGCGGAGCACTTCCGGGAAAAGGGAGGGATGAGCAGTGGGACCATCCCCGAAGGAAGCCGCGAATTCGCCGTGGAGGACGGGAGGGTGACCTCCCCGGACCCGCCGTTATCGGGAATTGAGCGCGGCTTTTCGAGCGAAAGAGAAGCCGAAGTGGGATGGCACCGCGGAGAAATCCGTTCCCGCCGGGCCGTCTTTTATTTTTTAAAGGAGCAAACATGGACCCCATCCAAACCGCCGACAGCGTTCTAAACGAAGCCTTAGACGCCGAGAAAGAAGTCAAAGACCAAAACGACCTCTCCCTTTTCTATAACCGCTTCCTCTCCAAGAAAGGCAAAGCCAGCACCTTGATGACCCTCATGAAGGAAGTCAAAGCCGAGCATAAGGCCGCCTTCGGGAAGAAAGTCAACGAAGTCAAAGCTTCCATCGTCTCTTTCTATGAGGCGAAGAAGAAGGAACTTGAGCAAAAGGAACTTGAGGAGAAACTGAGGAAAGAGAGGATCGACATCACTCTCCCCGGCAAAGGCAACCTCCTCGGAAGGAAGAACCCCTTCTACCAGATCATCGATGAGGTCGAGGACATCTTCGTCTCGATGGGCTACCAGATCGTCTCCGGCAGGGACGTGGAGACCGACCACTTCAACTTCGAGCTCCTGAACGTCCCCAAGGACCACCCTTCCCGCGACATGCAGGACACCTTCTATTTCGACGCGGAGAGATTGCTCCGCACGCAAACCTCCGCCGCCCAGGCCCATGCGATGCTAGAGAACGCCGAGAAGACCCCGATCAAGATGATTTGCCCTGGCAAAGCCTACCGAAGGGACGACGATGACATGACCCACAGCCACCAATTCGCCCAGATCGAAGGGCTTGTGGTGGACAAAGGCATATCGCTAGCGAACCTCAAGGCGACCCTGGAACTCTTCGTGAAGAAAATGTTCGGCGAGAAGCGCGAAATCCGCCTCCGCTCCAGCTACTTCCCCTTCACCGAGCCAAGCGTCGAGGTCGACGTCTCTTGCTTCTCCTGCCAGGGAAAAGGCTGCCCGATGTGCAAAGACACGGGCTGGATCGAAATCCTCGGCGCCGGCATGGTGAATCCCAAAGTCCTCTCCATGTGCGGCTATGACCCCGAGGTCTATTCCGGATTCGCCTTCGGCGTCGGCGTCGAGCGCGTGGCGATGCTCCGCTACGGCATCGACGACATCCGCCGTTTCTACCAGAACGACGTCCGCTTCTTGAAACCCTTCCCCGGAAAGTGAGGCAACAACATGAAAATCAGCTGGAAATATCTGCAAAGCGTCTTGCCGCTTGAAAACTTTACCCCCGAGCAAGTCGCCGACAAGCTCACCTTCGCCGGCGCTGAGGTGGAGGGAATCGCCCGCATGGCAAGCGGAGATCATCTCGTCATCGGGAAGATCCTCTCCTGCGTGAACCACCCAGATTCGGATCACCTCCATATCCTGCAGGTCGATGAAGGAAGCGAATACGGGGTCCATCAGATCGTCTGCGGCGCCCCGAACGCGAGGGTCGGCCTCAAAGTCATCGTCGCCAGGGAAGGGGCCAACCTCCCCAAAGTCAAGATCGAGCGATCCACGATCCGCGGCGTCGAAAGCGACGGCATGTGCTGCTCGTTGCTTGAGCTCGGCGTCGACGCGAAATACCTCTCCGAAGCCCAGACCTCCGGGATCGAAGAGCTTCCGGAAGACGCCCCCGTCGGGGAAAGCGACGTCTTGGGCTACCTTGGCCTAGACGATGTCATCATCGATTTCGACATTTTGCCCAATCGCCCCGACCTCTACGCCTTGGAGAACATCGCCCAGGAAGTCGCCTGCCTTTTGAATCTGCCCTATAAGAAGAAGGAATACGAATCCCCGGAACGGCTTGAAGACGAATTGCTCGTCTCCTCCAAAACCCCCAAGTGCCCCCAATTCGACGCGATGAGGGCGACGGGCCTAGAAATCGCCCCTTCCCCCAAAGAGCTTAGCTCCCTATTGGAGGCCGAAGGGATCCGCTCCATCGACTCCGCCGTCGACGTCGGGAACCTCGTCATGCTCCTCACCGGCCAGCCTCTGAATCTTTACGACGCGGACAAATTGCCCTCCCAAGAACTCATCGTGGTCGATGACTACGAAGGCGATTTCCTCGCCATGGACGGGAAAACCTATCGCCTGGAGAAAGGCGACCTCGTCGTCACCAGCGCCGGCGTCCCCGTCTGCCTCGCCGGCATCATGACCGCCGACTGCGCCCGCGTGGATTCCTCCACCAAGAACGTCCTGGTCGAATCGGCGAACTTCGCCTACGCCTCGATCCGCCATACCTCCAACCGCCTCGGCTTATCCTCGGATTCCTCCATGCGCTTCTGCAAAGGGATCAACCCGGATCAAGCGAGCCGCGTTGAAGACGCCGCCGCCTTTTATCTGGCGAAATACTGCCATGTGAAATCCTTCGGATCGATCCATAGCTACGACACCCTTGCCCATGGGAGGAAAGAGATCCGGGTGAGCCTTTCCTACATCAATTCGCGCCTAGGCACCTCCTTCTCCTTGGACCAAGTCGCTTCGGTTCTTTCTTCCGATGGACTCGAGGTGAAAGAAGAAGGGGAGACCTTGATCCTAGGCATCCCTTCCTGCCGCATCGACATCGAAGGCAAAGCCGACATCTCCGAGGAAGTCATCCGAATCCTAGGCTATTCCTACGTCCCGAGCACCCTTCCCTTCACCTCCCTTTCTTGCCAAGGCTACACCCCCGAGCAGAAAAAGGAGAAGGAGATCCGTTCCTTCTTCTTCGGAGAAGGGGTCTCGGAAGTTTTGACCTACACCCTCGTCTCCAAGAAATCCGCTTCCTGCTTCCCTTATCTCACCGACAAGGATCCCTATGTCCTCGCCAATCCCATGACCGACGAAAGGGAAGTCGTCCGCGAATCCCTATTGCCCTCGCTTCTTGAGGCGGCCTCCTATAACGTCGCCAGGCAGAACAAAGACGGCGCCTTCTTCGAGATCAGCGACGTCGACGGGAAAAAACTGACCTCCCGCCGGCT
This sequence comes from bacterium, assembly GCA_004561785.1. Taxonomy (GTDB): domain Bacteria; phylum Bacillota_I; class Bacilli_A; order RFN20; family CAG-826; genus Alloenteromonas. The sequence goes on from SFUB01000039.1 coordinate 6,108, forward strand.
CTCCTTCGTCCTCTTCGGGAACAAGGAAGAGCAGGGGCTCCTCTCTTCCCGCCCCTACGATTTCTACGACGCCAAAGGGTTGGTCCAAGGCGTCCTTGACCTGCTTCTCATCCAGCCTAACCGCGTCCAGATCAAACCCTGGAGCTTAGGCGGAGAGGAGATGCACCCCGGCAAATCCGCCGAGCTCACCATGGGCAAGACGCTTCTAGGTTACTTCGGGGAACTTCATCCGACCTGCCTTAAAAAACTGGGTCTCAAATCCGCAGTGGTCGGCGAAATCGATTTGGCCGCCCTCTTGGCCATGAAGACCTCCCAGATCAAGGCCGAAGCCCCCTCCAAATATCCCTCCGTGAGCCGCGACCTCGCCTTCTTGATCGACGAGAACGTGAGTTTCGAACAGATCCAGAGGGAGATCAAGAAAGCGGATAAGCTCATCGAATCCGTGGAGATCTTCGACCTCTACCAAGGGGCGAATATCCTTTTCGGCAAGAAATCGATGGCCATCTCGCTGACTTTCCTCGACAAAGAGAGGACCCTCAAAGACGAGGAGATCAAATCGCTCATGAACAAGGTGATCGCCCTGCTCAAGCAGCGCTTCGGCGCCGAGGTCAGGCAATGAAGGTCTACCGTTACCTCGTCAAAGAGGGCAAACCCTTGGAATTGGATGAGACGTTCGCCTATTCGCCGGAAGATTGCGCAAACGACCATCCTCTCCTGGAGATCCCCTCGGCCCATTTGACCGGAGCCATCTCCAACGTCGACGATTTCCTCACCGCTGAGGTGAGGGTAGAAGGGGAGATGATCCTCTCCGATGCAAGGAGTGGCAAACCCTTTCTCCAAAAGTTCTCAACCCATGAGCTCATCGACTTGCTCGAGGACGTGAATGAGCAAGGGGAGGGATACATTTTCCCCGGAACCCACTTCGAGACCGAGGACCTCACCCATCGCATCGTCCGCAGCCTGGTCCCCATCGCCCCCCACGAAGGGGAGGTGGAGATCCTCGAAGGGGAGATCGACGACTCCGACCCCGAACCCATCAAAAAATAAGGGAAAGCAAGGAAAGGCCCGCCCTTCCTTGCTTTTTTTCTTTGCTTTTTGTCTATGGGCAAAGGACAAAAAGCAAAAAGGTTTCTTCAGAACCAAAAAAACTAAGATAAAGACGCAAGCAAAATAAACATAAAAAGACAAGCAAAGGCCAAGAAAGCCCCTTTTCGTTTTGGATTTACTTAGCCCTTTTCTTTTTTGCAAAAATCGTTCGGTTTTCGTTAAGAAAGCATTGATAGAAACATTTCGGGGTGGTAACGTAAGAAAGCCGAGGTGGTAAAAAGTGGGAAAACTGTTTTTCGGAACTTATTCGCGAAGCCTCGACCCCAAAGGGCGTCTATTGCTGCCTAGGGAACTCGGGATAGCCCCCGGGACGACCCTCTACGTCATGAAAGGGTTCGAAGGGTGCTTGAGCATCTATCAGGAAGAGGAATTCCATAAGATGATCGAGAAGCTCTCCTCCCTCAGCTACGAAGACCCGAATAGCCGCGCCTACATCCGTCTGGCGAGCGCCTCCATGAACAAGCTCTCCTTGGACAAAGTCGGCAGGGTGCTTTTGGGAAAAGACCTCCTCTTCGATTATTCGATCGGGAAGGATGTCACCTTGATCGGAGTCCTGGACCATTTGGAGCTCTGGGACGCGACCAGCTACGCGAAATATCTGCTCGCCAACGCCTCGAGCTACGAGACTTTGGCCGGAAGGAGCCATTGACATGGGAAGCCATTACCCCGTCTTGCTGCAGGAAGCGGTGGACGCCTTGAACATCCAAGAAAACGGCGTCTACGTGGATTGCACCCTCGGACGGGCCGGGCATTCCAGCTTGATCCTGTCCAAATTGAAATCCGGCCACCTCTATTGCTTCGACCTCGACGAAGAAGCCCTGAAAGAAGGCGAAAGGAAACTTAGGGAAGTGGGGGATCGTTTCACCCTCATCCATGCGAACTTCGGCTCCCTCAAGGAAACCCTCGCGGAACTCGGCGTGGGCGAAGTCGACGGCATCCTCGCCGATCTAGGCGTGTCGAGCCCCCAATTCGACGAAGCCGAGAGGGGATTCTCCTACAAAGAGGACGCCCCCTTGGACATGAGGATGGACCAAAGCCAATCCTTCTCCGCCGCGACCTTGGTCAACACCTATTCCGAAAAAGAGCTCTGCCGCGTCTTCTATGAATACGGCGAAGACCCTTCCTCCCGGAAAGTCGCCCGCAACATCGTGGAAGCGAGAAAGGCAAAGCCCATTGAGACGACCTCCGAACTCGTGGAGATCATCAAAAGAAGCAAATCCGAGAAGGAGCTTCGGAAGAAAGGCCATCCGGCCAAGCAGATCTTCCAAGCCATCCGGATCGAGGTCAACGGCGAGGAAGATGCCCTCAAAGCCCTCCTCCGCGACGGGCCAAGCCTGCTCAAGAAGAAGGGGAGGCTCGCGATCATCACCTTCATGTCCCTCGACGACAGGCTCGTCAAGCACGCCTTCCAGAGGCTCTCGATCGCCGAAGTATCCCGCCACGAGATCTCCCTCCCGGGAGAAGAGGAGATGCCCTATCGCATCCTCACCCCGAAGCCGATTTTGCCTAGCGAGAAGGAACTTTTGGAGAACCATCGTTCCGCCTCCGCGAAACTCCGGGCGCTAGAAAAGAAATAACCACCCCGATAAGCCGAAAGAAAGGAGGGGCGAACCATGAAAGACAAACTCACCAAAACCGGACATAAGAAACCCTATTACCGAATGAAAAGCCTCCTGAGGATCGCTGGGCTGACCCTTGCTTTGGGATTATCCACGGCCACCCCGATCCTCATCACCTACGGCGTCGAGAACTCCAGGGCCGAAGCGGCGAAGGAAGCGGAGTCTTCTTCCGAATGCTCCACCGAAACCGAGGTTTTGAGTTTCTTCGCGGAAATTTGAGAAAAACAGAACAGCCATTTTTCTTGCGCAATCCTTGCCTAAAAAGGAAAAGCCACGACGCAGCGCGTGGTTTTTTAATATCAAGGAACCCTAAAAAACTACTAAATAATATCCAAATACTTTCCTAAGCCCGCTCTAGGAAAATCACAAGGGGTATATTAAAATATACCCGATTATGGAAACCAAACCTCTCGCTTGCTTCGACATTTCCCATAGTTCGATAAAACTTCTCATTGGCTATTGCCTCGACGGCAAGCCGGTCGTCTTATACAAGAAGGAAGCCTCCGTCGCGGGGCTTGTGGAGAAGGGAGGGGGCGTCTCCGAGAACCGGGACGAACTCATCCGGATTTTCTCCTCTTTCTCCAAATTCGACGAGCCGGAGCTGAAACTCAGGGGCTCGATTTCGGAGATCTGCCTCGCTTTGCCTCCGATCGGGCTCAAGATCTACGAGCATGACGAATCGACCACCTGCGCTTCCTCCGACAAGAAGATCTCGCGCGTCGACATCTCCAACGTCATCGCCAAAGTCCAGAATGAGGAAATCCCTTCTGGAAGCGAAGTGGTGGACATCATCCCCGTCGCCTTTCAGCTCAACAGCGGGGAGGTTTACGCCAACCCGCCCTTGGGGATGGTGAGTTCCTCCTTGGGCGTGAAGGCGATGATCCATACTCTGCCCAACGCGATCGCCTTGGATTACAAAAACCTCGCCAACCGTTCCCAATACCGCATCAAGAAAGTCTGCGTGGCCCCTTATTGCCAAGCCGCCTTATTCGCTTTGGACCCGGAATCCCCGGCCAATTACATCTTGGTCGACATGGGATCCCGAATGACTTCCCTTACCCTGATCGGCGGCCGCGAACCTTACCGCTCCGCCCATTTCTTCTTGGGCGGGGACGACCTCTCAGAATGCATCGCTTCGCGCCTCGGGGTCGATTCTGAGACCGCCGAGAAGCTCAAGAAGGTCTATGGCTACGACTCCCGTCCCTTCCTTTATTCTCCCTCCCTGGCCGAAGGGACCGACCCCCAGAACGGATTGCCGACAAAAATCAGCCAAAAAGCCCTCAACGAGGCGATTGAGGAATACTTCGCCTCCTTCTTCACCCATTTCCAAGCGGCTTGGGAGAGCATGCTCCGCTCCGACCAGGAGCGCTTAGCCCCCTTCCCGATTCTATTGACCGGAGGGGCGAGCGAGCTCCGAGGCCTAGACGAGCTCTTCGCCAAGCGCTTCCCGAACCGGAAATTGCTCTTCCCAAAACCCGCCTCCATCGGCGGAAGGGATCCCCGCTATTCGGTTTGCCTTGGCCTATTGGCCGCCGCCTCCCATTACACCGGGAGCCTAGAGGACAACTACCACGGCGTGGCCCACGTCGATCGGCTGAGCGAGCCCCAAGGCAAGAAAACGAGGAAGGAAAAGAAAGCCTCCGCCTCCACCGAAGACGCCCTCTGAGAGGAGAAAAACCAACATGCCCAACGAACAAATGGATCTAGATAATTTCGAACCCGTGGCCCGGATCGTGGTCATCGGCGTCGGCGGAGCCGGCAACAACGCCGTCAACCGCATGATCGACGACAACATCTCCAACGTCGAATTCTACGTGCTCAACACGGATAAGCAGGCCCTTGCCACTTCCAAAGCCCCCAACCGGGTCGTTTTGGGGGAGGAAGTGACCTCCGGCCTCGGCGCCGGGGGCAACCCCTCCGTCGGCAAAGAGGCCGCCAACCAATCCAAAGAGACCATCCGCGCCATCGTCAAAGGCGCCGACCTTGTCTTCATCGCCGCCGGCATGGGCGGGGGCACCGGGACCGGAGCCGCCCCCGTGGTCGCCTCCGTGGCCAAAGAGGAGGGGGCTTTGACGGTCGCGATCGTCACCCGGCCCTTCACCTTTGAAGGCAAGACCCGCATCGCCAATTCCGTCACCGGGCTCAATGACCTCAAAGACGCGGTGGACGCGATCATCATCGTCAGCAACGACAAGCTCCTTTCCGCGGCCGGGAAAGCCCCGATCGGGGAGGCCTTCGCCGAATCCGACCGCATCTTGGCCCAATCCGTGAGGACCGTCACCGACCTGATCCTCCTCCCCGCGGTCATCAACTTGGATTTCGCCGACGTGCGCTCGACCCTCAAAGGCGCCGGCATCACCCTCATCGGCTTCGGCACCGGCAGCGGGCCCAACAAAGCCGAGGAAGCCGCCGAGAACGCCATCAATTCGCCGCTTCTCGAGGCTTCGATCTCCGGGGCCAGGAAAGTCATCGTTTCCGTCACCTGCGGGGCCAACGTCTCCCTCTTTGACTCGCAGGAATGCGTCAACCGCATCACCGAATCCGCCGGGGCGAACGTCGACGTCATGTTCGGGGTCTCGATCAACCCCCAGCTCGACGACACGATTTTGGTCTCGGTCATCGCCTCCGATTTCTCGGAGGAATACGATTTCACCTCCGTCCCCAAATTCACCCCCCTCCGCCGGGAAGAGGTCGGCAAAGGAGTCGATTCGACCCGCCAGAAGCAAATCGCCTCCCTTGTGGAGAAAGGCGACATCAAAGAAGAGGAAGAGGAGGACATTCAAAAGAAGATCCTCCCCAATTTCCTGAAAGGGATCCTCGGAGACGACCAATGAGATAGCGCCGCAAGGCGCTTTTCTTTTGTCCC
>SFUB01000128.1 GCA_004561785.1 bacterium
CTCCTTTGTTCCGTGCTGGGCGTGGAGATTTTGGAAGAAGAAGGGGAGAAGATGTCCTCGAAGGAATTTCTCTCCACTTTGTCTCTTCCTTTGGAGACGCCTGCTTTCCATCCCGTAAGCCGGGGTAAGCCCGTCAATCTCGGCTATCGCGAGGAAAGCGATGAGTCCCTCGAGGAGGAAGAGGATTTCGCTCCGATCTCCTTCGTCCGCCCCGATTTTGTCCCGACCTCCAAAAAAGGAAGCCCCATGAACCTAGGCTCCTCGCCCCGTTCCTATGAGGTGGAAGACGAGGATGAAGAGACGCTCCATATCGTCGTCGAAAAAGAAGCTTTCGCTCCGTCTAAATCGAAAAAACCCCGCAATTTAGGCTCCATTTATGAGAAAAAGCCCGTTTCTAAGCCTCTACGGGCTTCCATGGAGGACGAGGATGAACCGGAGGTCCGGATTGACGTGTCCGCCTCGAAAGCCGCTTTCTGCCCCAGACAAAACAAGAAGCCGATGAACCTCGGCTCCGCGTTCGATAGGCCTGCAAAACCCCGCAAAGCCATGGAAAACGATCTCTCTGGAACCTTCGTCATGCCAACCTTTGAGAAAACCTTCGAGCCGGGCAATAACGGCAAGCCCCGCGATTTGTCCATCCGCCGGAAGGCTAAGCCGGTCCAACAGGCTCCTGCATCCGCCGAGGCGCAAGAGACTCTTAGCGAAGAAGTCGCCATCGATGTCAAAAAGCCGGATTTCGTCCCAAACGTGAAACTGAATGCCACGCCTAAGCAGGTTTCCTTTGAGAAGCCCGATCGTCCAAACCAAAAACGCTACGCTTCTGCATCGGAGACGCTCCAGAAGCCCAAATCGGAAACCAAAGACAAGCAAGAAGATCCGGTGTGCCTGTTCCGCGCCTCGCCGGATGTCTTCGAATCTCGCACGATCTTGAATGACCCCTCTCTTCATTTCGTCCATTCGGTTTTTGAGGCTAGGTGGAGGAGGATTCTCACGACCCCGGAGGGGTTGCTTAAAAGCCCTCGCTCCTTCTATCTAGGAACCGATGAGAAGGATCCCGCCATCGCCAACTTCTCCCCGGATGAATGGAACATCCTCGCCGCCAACGTCGATGGGGATAACGAACCGTACGCTTATCTCCTTTCGAGCAAATCCGAGAGGGGTTGCTGCATGGCGGTCCTGCGCAAAGAAAAGTCCCTGGTTTTGCTTTGCCTTAGCCGGAAGGGAATCGGAACGGAGAATCCGCCCCATTCCTACGAAGAGGTTCTTTCGATTTGCCTAGGGAAGCAGGAGTGAACATGGCCAGGCGGGATCCGAAGGTCGTTTCTTACACGATGTCCCGTATCCGGGGAAAGGATACGGGCCTTGAGCTTGCCCTCCGGAGGGCATTAAGCGAAAATGGCATCCATTATAGGCTCTATTCGAACAAAGTCTTCGGACACCCCGACCTTTGCCTTGAGAAACTGAAAATCGCCATCTTCTGCGATTCGGAGTTTTGGCACGGCTATCATTTCGAAGAGAACGAGGCGAAGATCCATAGCAACCGTTCTTATTGGATTCCCAAAATCAAGCGGAACATCGCCCGTGACGAAGAAGTGAACCGCGTCCTCAAAGAGCAAGGGTATCTCGTCCTCCGCTATTGGGGCAAAGAGATTGAAAAGGACCTCCCCCGCGTGGTGGAGGAAATCTTGGGCCGCATTCGCGAGAGGGAAGAGATTTTGTCTTGGAAGAAATCCATCCGCCTTTTCACGACTTTGGCTTACATCGAGCAAGGGGATTCCTACCTCCTTCTGCACCGAGTCAAAAAGAAAAACGATTTGAACGAAGGGAAATGGATCGGAGTCGGAGGCAAACTCGAGTCCGGGGAAACCGCTCCGGCGGCCATGAAAAGGGAGATCAAAGAGGAAACCGGGCTGGACGTCGACAAATACATCTATTTTGGGAAGATCGATTTCCTGAACGAAGACTATCCTCCAGAAAGGATGTACCTTTATAAAGTGACTTCCTTCTCGGGGACCCAAATCGAATGCAACGAGGGCGACCTAGCTTGGGTGAAGAAAGAGGAAATGAGGAAATTGCCGA
>SFUB01000129.1 GCA_004561785.1 bacterium
CCCTCGTTTGAATTCTCCAACAACATCGTCCGCAACAAGCGCAACCGCGGGGTCCTCGTCCAAGTGCCGAGCGCGGTGATTTCCAACAATTCCTTCATCAACGTCGGGCATGGATCCATCCAAGCCGCGTCCGCGATGGATGTCTTCAACGAAGCGACCTTGCCCCAGGGATTGGTGATCGAGAACAACAAATTCATCGGCAACAATTACTTGGTCGGAGGGACCCTGTATGGCGATGTCTCCGTATTCGGCATCTCCAATAATGGCACGGTCGGCCCAGCCGGCACGCTTCGCGACGTGCGGCTTTCCAACAATTTCTTCACCGACAACGGGAACGCCTGCGTCTCTTTCCGCGGGGTGGGGAGATCCGTCGTGGAGGATTCCTTGTTCTACAACGCCTCCAGTTCCCAACCGACTGGGGAAACCTTCAACTGCCTCTTCCATCTCTACAATACCGCGGACCTGGAAATCCGCCGTTCGTACAACCAATACAACTTGAACGCCGGCTTATCCGGAATCATCCCCCAAGGCTCCACGAGCAATGAGAACACCATCCTCACGGACAACAAGAATATCGCCTTCCAAGTGATCGATGACGTCGGCCCGGAAGTGGACATCGCCAAAACAAGCGGTTCCATCACAGTCGACGGGGAACTCAGCGAATGGGACGCCTTGGGCGCCACCGACATCGAGATTCGGGGATACACCGACGCCTTGGGCGGGGAATGGTCCACGGCCCAACTCGACCCCACCTTCAAGATCAACGCCTTGAAGATGACGTGGAACGAGCAAGGGATCTACGTCGGATTCGATGTGTATGACGATGCGCCCGAATACAAAACCATCAACGATTTCTGGCTCGGCGATTGCGTGGAGATCCTCGCTTCCTGCATCACCAATAAGCCGAACGCCGACTTAAGCGTCTACAAGGAAGAAGGAGGGGTCATCCAGACCGCCTTCGCCCCGAACTGGATCGAGACCAACTACTCGACCATCGCCCTCGTCCGAAGCAATTCGAATTACGTGAAGAACGCTTCCTTGCTCCAAACCCGTTTCTCCACTCGCAGCGACGGATACAGCGGGGAAATCTTCTATCCCTTCGAACTCATCCCCGAATTCAAAACGTCCATCGACGAAGGGAAACGCATCGATATCGCCATCATCATCGCCGACAGCGAGCGCTCCTCGCGCAAACGCATTCAGGCGAGCAACGTGCCGCATAACGTCGAAAACAACAAGACGATGACGGCCCGCATGCCCCAATACTTATTCAAAGACTAAACGGAAATAAATTTTAAGGAGGTATTATGAAAAAGAAATTTATTCCCATTGTCGCAGTCGCCGCTATCTTCGGTATCGGCGCCCTTGCGACGTCTTGCGGAATCCAAGGATCGGAAACGTCCAGTTCCGAACCCCTTGTTTCCAGCGAGGTCAAAGATTCGTCCGAAGATCAAAGCACGCCCACCGAGGTGAGAGTCGAGAGCGTGGCTTTGGCCCTCTCCAAGACAACCGTCAAGGTTGGCGAAACCGTGGAAGCGACGGTTTCCGTGTCCCCGGAAAACGCCGCGAACAAGAAGGTCGCCCATTATTCCCTCGGGATGAAGCAGCGCCTCGGCATCGCCATGCCCCTGCTTGGCCATCCCAAAGCCCTCGTCCTCGACGAGCCCAACAACGGCCTCGACCCCGAAGGGATACGGGACATGCGCGAACTCTTGCTCCGCCTCGCTCGCGAAGAGGGAATCGCGATCCTCATTTCTTCCCACATGCTCGACGAACTCTCCCGCGTTTCCACCCGTTTTGGCCTCATTAACGGAGGGAAACTCGTGAAGGAAATACCCGCCAAAGAACTCCAAGAGCAATGCTTCGCCGGGATTTACGTCGCGACTCCGATGGTGAAAGAAGCCATCGCCGCCCTCCAAGAAGCGGGACTCACCGGGCCGAACGATTACTATTCCAACGATTCGCTCTTCTTAAAGAGGAAAGACATCGCCGCGCTGGAAGTCTCCAAATCCCTGTTTGGGGCGAACATCCCCGTCTCCGCCTTGGAAGAACGCCACACCGACATCGAGGATTAC
>SFUB01000130.1 GCA_004561785.1 bacterium
GTCCGTCCCATGCGGCGCCGCAAAAGCCTCCGAAGCTTCCCATGAGACTTCGGTATGAATATTATATTCCGTGTAAGGAATCAAAATACCGCCCGCAGGAAAAGCTATAGACCGAAAGGGTGGCGGAAAAATGGAATATGTGTTCGTATACGCGGCGGGCGGGATCCTGTACGGCCTTATAGAGATACTCTGGCGCGGCTGGACCCACTGGAGCATGGTGCTCTGCGGAGGGTTCTGCTTTCTGCTGATGTATCTGATATCGGGCCTGCCGCTGAGCCTGATAAAAAAATGCCTTCTGAGCACCGCGGCGATATGCGCGGTGGAGTTTTACACGGGCTGCCTTGTGAATCTGCGCCTCGGCTGGCAGATCTGGGATTACTAGGCGGAGCGCTTCAACGTCCTCGGCCAGAGAGCCGATCTCGAGGTCTATTTTGAACGGGCAAGCGAAAAGGGAAGAAACGCCATTTTCTATTCCGAGAAACCCCTGAATTTCTCCGCCCATCTATGCAAAGGAATTTCTTGGGGATCTTTAGATAACTACACCCACACCCCCATTAAAGTTCTGAAGAAAGAGAAATTCGACATTATCGTCCTGAACGGTTGGAGGACTTTGACGGAGCAAAGAACCATCGCCTTCTGCAAAAGAAAGAAAATCCCTTACGTCTTCTTAATCAACGGGGGGATCATCAAAGAAAAGGAATCCCGCCTCGCCAAGGCCTACAAGACGCATTTCATCTCAGGGGCCTCCGCTTATCTAGCCCCCGACGAGGTGAGCTCCCGTTATCTGGTCTATTACGGAGCCGACAAGAGCAAAATCCGGATTTACCCCTATTCGTCCGTGTTTGACAAAGAGGTCTTAGAGAAGCCTCTGTCCAGGGAGGAAAAGGCAAAACGGAGAAACGAGCTGAACCTGAAAGGAACCAGAGTTTTCCTTTCGGCGGGCCAACTCATCGCCAGAAAAAACTACGAAGCCTTGATCCGCCTTTGGGTGGGTAGGCCCATTGGAGATTGCTTGTATATCCTCGGGGAAGGCCCTTTAAAAGAAGTTTTGCAAAAGGTCATCAACGAATGCGGGCTTAAGAACGTCTTCTTGTTGCCTTATAAGCCTCACGCCGAAGTGCTCCGTTATTTCTCCGCAGCGGACGCTTTCCTTTTCCCTTCCAAGGAAGACATCTATGGGCACGTCATCAACGAAGCCCTCTCCCAAGGGATTCCCGTTATCTCCTCTCCCAAGGTAAACGCCACCACCCATCTCATCCAAGAAGGGAAAAACGGTCATATCATTTCCTTTCAAAACGAAGAGGAACTTAATCGCGCCTTAAGTTCCATTCCAAGCAAGGATATGGAATCGAACGCACTCGCCGTAGGAAAAGAGAACACACTCGAGAAATCGGCGGGCTTCTTTCTGAACTACTTCTTCGGAGAACGCTCATGAGAATCTTTTACCTAAGCACCGCTCTGGAGGATGACGATTTCAACTATTTGGAATCCAAAGCATCCCAAAAGCCAAATCCCGCCGGGCAAAATTTCCACGCCAAACTTCTCGTGGCCCTTTCGGATTTTTCCCCCGTCTACGCCTATTCCTTAATACCCAATCTGGAAAATGTGCTCCCGGAAGCTTCTTTGGAAAAATCGAAATCGCTTCTTTGGCGCTACCTTGAGCCAATGGAAGGAAAAATAGGACGTTTCCTAAACCAGGGAAGGCTCATCGGAAAAACCATTCTGAGCGAACATTCTGATTTAAATGAGAACGACATCCTGCTTTATGATTCTCTGAATCTTTCCTTAGCCAAGGCAGCCCGCTTCCTAAAGAGGAAAAAAGCCTGCAAAACCGTCGCTATTTTGACCGATGATCCGCAAAACATCACGGGAGCTGCACGTTTTTACGTCAAACAATGTCTTTCTCTTTCCGCCTCTTGCAACGGTTACTTTGCCTTAACGGAAGGGCTATATAGCCTTTTCTCCAAGAACGGCGCCCCCCATCTTGTGAAGATGGGTCTCATGGAAGAATTAGAAAAGCAGGAATCCCCAATCCACGCTCCTTATATGTACTATGGCGG
>SFUB01000131.1 GCA_004561785.1 bacterium
CGAAACCCGTTCCGGAAGTTCCTGTTGAGGAACCCGCCCCTGAAGCCCCTTCTCCCGAAGCGGAAACCCCTGAAGCCCCGGTGGATGATCCCGTGGATAACGAACCTCCCGCTGCAGAAGCGGAAGAACCCGCTCCCGAAGAGCCGGAAGTTCCTGAAGAACCCGTTGAAAAGAACCCCGATTTGGACGGCTGGGAAATGCCGACCGATGAAGATAAACCCGGCAAAGGAGGCGATCAATAATGCCTATTTTCGAAGGCGGAATCATTGATTTCCTCTTAACGTATGAGGTGGTCGTAATCCTCATCATCGTCATCTTTTCCGTTTGTTTGATCTTGTCTTTGACTTTCTTGTTCATGGACATTTCCAAGAAGCGCAATTTGATTTATCTGAACCATCAAGCTAATCAAGGCCAAGTGGTGGTTGCCCCCAATTCGATGGTGGCCACCCCCGCTTCTGCCACATCGCCAGCCGCTTCGTCCGCGACTTCCGACTCCGCCGGCCCCAAGGTGGCCCACCGCTTCCCGACCCTCTCCGACTTCGACGAGGCCCACCCCTCCTTCGAGGAGGTCGTCCCCGACCCCTCCCTCACCCTTCGCGGCCTCGTGGAGGGATTCCGCGACTACGCCGCCTCGGCCAAGGGCCTTTACTACTCCCGCGCGGACGTCCGCGCCTTCCTCTGCTCCCTCTCCTGCTCCCACACCATGATCCTCCAGGGCATGTCCGGGACCGGGAAAACCTCCCTCCCGGTCGCCGTCGGCGAGTGGCTCGCCTCCCCGACCGAGGTCATCCCTGTCCAGCCGACCTGGAAGGAGCGGTCCGACATCCTCGGCTACTACAACGAGTTCACCGGGGCCTACTCCGAGTCGCAGCTCCTGAAGTCCCTCTACGCCGCCGGGGGCACCGACGCCGTCCGCATCATCGTCCTCGACGAGGCCAACATCGCCCGCGTCGAGTACTACTTCGCCGAGTTCCTCTCCCTCCTCGAGCTCCCCGACCCCTCGAGGCGGCGCGTTTCCGCCGCCCCCTCGGCCATGCCGGGCGACCCGCGACGGATGGAAGGGGGCTCCATCCTCCTCCCCGAGAACGTCTGGTTCATCCTGACCGCGAACAACGACGACTCCACCTTCGCCTTCTCCGACAAGGTCTACGACCGCGCCTCGGTCATCGACCTCGACACCCGCGCCGAGCCCTTCGACGCCCCGGCGACCCCCGGGGTCCGCTGCAGCGCCCCGGCCCTCCAGGCCCTCTTCGAGGAGGCGAGGAGGCGCTACGCCGTCACCCCGCGCGACCTCCGCAAGATCGCCGAGCTCGATAAGGCCCTCCGCTCCCTCTTCGGGATCAGCTTCGGGAACCGCGTCATGCTCCAGATCCGCAACTTCGTCCCCGCCTACGTCGCCTCCGGGGGATCCTCCTCCGAGGCCCTCGACCAGCTCCTTTCGCGCAAGGTCCTCCGCAAGCTCGCCGCGGCCAACCCGGTCGTGGTCCGCTCGAAGGCCCCCGAGCTCCTCACCCTCCTCAAATCCCTCTTCGGCGAGGGAGGCGCGCCCCTTTGCGAAGCCGCGATCCGGAGAATCGCCGACATTTAATGTGGTAAATCGAATATGGACAGCGGAAATGTTAGAAATTACAAAACGTTCCGGCTTTTGAAGAAAGCGCTTCGTCAGAACCCGACTTTCCAAAAGCAGTTCCTTTCGTTGTCCCATTCCAAAGAAGGAAAAGAAGAACTCAATGCCTTTACGACCGTTGTCGTCGTCGACGAAGACTGGCTCTCGATGGTCGAAAAGAAGTTGCCCTTCGTCATGGCGGCTGTCGCCGAAGAACGGCAGTTCGTCAAAACCGAGGGCGACGTGATTCCCATCGAACGCGTTCGCAGCGTTTCCAAGGATTCGATCGTCGATCTTTGCCGCCACGCGAATTACCTCACCCACGACCCCGCTACCACAGGAGGCATGGTGGTTCCGGACAAATTGCTGGTCGCGCGGAAAGAAAACGATTATTCGGTCTACGAAAACCGTTTCCTTTACACCCTTCTCTGTTACATGAGCGAT
>SFUB01000040.1 GCA_004561785.1 bacterium
AGAAAGGGAAGCGCGGAACTTTGAAGAGAGAAAGGCTTCGATGAGCTCTTGCCTGCCTGTTTTTTCGGCGAAATCCTTCATGAAGGCGAAACTCTCTAAGTGCTGCCTGGCCCTTTTTGGGTTCTTGCTTTTCGTGAAGGAAGCAGCATTCTCCTTGGAGTAGTGGTAAAGCGGATCCTTAAGGAAAACCACTTTGGAGCATTTTGAAAAAGCCATGAAGCAGAACGGCATATCCTCGAAGGACAGATTCTCAGGCAAAGCCACTTTGGGATCGCCTAAGAGAATCTCCCTTTTGAAGAGCTTCGACCAAACGAATCCCCTCACGGAGGTGTCTTTGAGCAAAGCCCGGACCGATTCGGCTCCGGATAGCACCTTTTCAGGTCCTCGGAAGGGATAGGCGAATTTCTTGTCTTTCTTATGAATATAGAAAGAGCAATCGCATGCGTCCGCCTTTTCTTTTTCCATCGCAGAGATCATTTTGCTTAAGAAAGTAGACTCAAGGAAATCGTCCGCGTCCACGAAGCCGATGCAAGACCCAAGGCAGCGTTCAATCCCAAGGGTCCTGCTGCCGACGATGCCAAGGCGCCTCGGGTTCACGATCACCTTGATTTCCTCGCTTTGCACCGACCGAAGATAGGATTCCGTCTCATCCTTGCCGCGGTCCACGACGAATAGGAGCTCCTTGGTCCCTTGGAAATCCTGATTCTTGAACGAAGAAATGAGCCTAGGCAAAGAGGAGAGGGAGTTGTAACAAGGGCAAATCAGAGACACATCCATGTTGGCTTCATTATAAAGGAAGAAAGAGGATGGAAAAAGAAAAGGCGGACGCCGCAGCGTCCGCCTTCCCTGCGGATTCAGTTGTTTTTATTGTCCTTCGCAGAAGCCAGGATCAAGAGCACCCGAACCAGAATCACCACAAAGTCGCAATACATCGAATACGCGCAGAAGAGAGCGAGGTTCTTCATCCCGTCCCCTTTGGCGATGAGCTGTTTGATGTTGTAGGCGTCGATCGAGACCGAGAAGATGGCCAGAATCATTATGGCCCCGGAGACGGTCATGTCGTAGACATACATGCTCCAAGGATTGCCCGTGATGAGGATCGTGAGGCCCCAAAGCCCCGCGAAGCCAAACGCGAGCATCGCGATCATGCTGAGAATCATCGCGAAGAGGTTCAGATTGGCTTTGGAGAAATAGCCGATCAGGAACATCACGAGGAAGACCATCGAGGTGATCCCGAAGGCGTTCGCCACGGTTAAGAAGTCGATTCCCGCCAAAAGGAAGGACGAGAGGCAGATGCCCATGAGGACGGAGAAGAGAATGTAGGGCACCCACGCCGAACGTTTGTTCTTGGCGATCACGAGGTTGACGATGAATCCATCCACCAAAACCCCGATGATGGAGATCACGGAAACCACCGAATAGGCGACAAAGGCCGTGTCCGCGTCGAGCGCCATCCAATAGACGAAGCCAACGCTAACCAGAAAAGCGGTCGCCGCGGAGATGAAGAGGCCCAAAGCCATGTAGCCGAAGCATTTGGCCAAGGTCTTCTTAGTGTCGATAACTCCCTTTGGCTCCGAGAAGGAGGGCTGGACGGGGCCGTTGGCCCCTCCTTGGGGATAGGAAGCGTAAGCCATTACTTGACCAAATTCTCGATGAGGCCGCGGTAGGAATCAAGCGCCAAGGAAGCGCCGCCCACCAAAGCGCCATCGATGTCCTTTTCGGACATGTATTCGGCGATATTGTTGGGTTTGACCGAGCCGCCATAAAGGATGCGAATCTCTTCGGCGGCTTCCCCGAAGAGGGCCTTCAAGACGGAGCGGATGCTCGCGATGGTGTCTTCGGCGATTTCCTTGGTGGCGTTTTTGCCGGTTCCGATGGCCCAGATTGGCTCATAGGCGACGACCACCTTCTTCGCTTCTTCGGCGGTGAGTCCGGCGAAGCCTTCTTCGATCTGTTTTTTCACGAAGGATTTGGTCTCGCCCGCTTCGAAGGTCTCGAGGGTCTCTCCACAGCAATAGACCGGGGTCATGGAGGCGGCGAGCAAAGCCTTGATCTTGGCGTTGCAGGCAACGGAGGTCTCGCCGTTGTAGGTGCGGCGCTCGGAATGGCCGAGGATGACCCAGTTGATGCCGATTTCTTTGAGCATCGGAATCGAGATCTCGCCGGTGTAAGCGCCATGATCGTGCTCATTGCAGTTCTGGGCCGCAATGATGAGGTCTTTGGGGGCGTTCTCAACGACGGTCTGCAGGCAGACGAAGGTCGGGGCGACCCCGACGTCGATCCCGTTATCCACGGCGAAGCGGATCATGTCTCCACATCCGAGGGCGAATTCCTTCGCCTCGGAGGGGGTCTTGTTCATCTTCCAGTTGCCGAGAAGGAGCTTTTTCCTAGCCATGGTTATTTGCCCTCCGCGATGACGTCGATTCCAGGGAGGTGGCCATCGTACTGAATGAGTTCCAAAGAGGCTCCTCCACCGGTGGAGATGTGGGAGAATTTGTCGGTGTATCCGAAGATTTTCGCAGCGGCCGCGGAATCCCCGCCGCCGATGACGGTGAAGGCACCCTCTCCGGTGGCTTCCGCGACGGCTTCGCAGACGGCTTTGGTGCCGGCCTGGAGAGCGGGATTCTCGAACACGCCCATCGGGCCGTTCCAGAAGATGGTCTTGGCGCCTTCGATCTCTTTCTTGTAGAGTTCGCGGGTCTTGGGGCCGATGTCGGCGCCTTCATATCCCGCGGGGATGTCGGTTTCGGCTCCGTCGATGATCTTCACATCCTCAGGGGCTTTGGAAAGATCATCGAAATCGAGGCCCTTGACGACGACGGTGTCGACCGAGAGCATGATCTTGCCGGTCTCATAGCATTTCCTGGCGTAATCGAGCTGATCGTCTTCGCAGATGGAGCAGCCTACGTCGGTGCCGAAGATGGCCTTCTTGAAGGTGTAGGTCATGCCGCCGCCGATGAGGATCTTGTCGCACTTCTTGAGAAGGGAGTCGATGACCTCGATCTTAGAGGAAACCTTCGAACCGCCGAGGATGGCGATATAGGGACGCTCATCTTCCTTGGGGGAGACGCAGCGGCCGAGGTTTTTGATTTCCTTTTCCATTAGATAGCCGACCGCGGTGGGTTTGCCTTCTTTGGCAAGGATCGCGGGGACGCCATAGGTAGAGGCGTGGGCGCGGTGGGCGGAGCCAAAGGCGTCCATGACGAAGGCGTCGACGTTCTTGGCCCAATCTTCGGCGAGTTCGGCGGAATTGGCTTCCTCGCCCGCTTCGTAACGGGTGTTCTGGACGAGCAGGACTTCCCCGTCTTCCAAAGCGGCGATGGCGGCGGCGAGCTCTTCGCCGTGGGTGGCTTTGCAGAAGGAGACTTTGACGTCATGGCCAAGGGCGGCATCGAGCTTTTCCTTCAAGGGCTTGAGGGCGATGGAGAGGTCGTTTTTCTTCATCTGCTTCTCGATGTCTTCCATCGTGGCCTTGCCTTTTTTGATGTCTTTCCATTTGACCTTTCCAAGATGGGACATCAGGACAACCCGGGCTCCTTCTTTAAGCAGCTGGGCAATGGTCGGGATAGCGGCGCTGATACGGTTATCATCGCTGATCGCCTCTCCTTTGTGAGGGACGTTGAAATCGACGCGGACGAGGACTTTTTTGCCATTCAGTCCTTTCAAATCTTCAACTGTAAGCATCTTTGAACTCCTTTGCTTATGCAATCATTCTAGCACCCTTAAGGGTGCTCGCTAATGATAGCATGGTTCTAATATTCCCAAAACAATTACCGGTTTCCCAATAACAAAAAGCTCCCCGGGGAGGGGAGCCTTGTTTTCGGTTTGGATTACTTCGCGCCGAGGACTTCGCCGTAGTGCTGCGCCAAACGCATCATCTGGCAGGTGAAGGAGTATTCGTTGTCGTACCAAGAGGCGACTTTGACGAAGACTTTGTCTTCCGCGGGGATGAGCATGGTGAGGGTGGCGTCGAAGATGGAGCCTTCGGTCCTGCCGAGGATGTCGGAGGAGACGATTTCTTCATCGTTATACGCGAGGACGCCTTTGAGTTCGCCTTCGGAGGCTTTCTTCAAAGCGGCGTTGATCTCTTCGACGGTGGCTTCCTTCTTGAGAAGGAGGGTGCAGTCGCAGATGGACCCATCGGTGACCGGGACGCGGATGGCGTTGCCGTTGAGCTTGCCGTTGAGTTCAGGGATGACTTTGCCGACGGCCTTGGCGGCGCCAGTGGTGGTCGGAACGATGTTGGCGGCACCCGCGCGGGAACGGCGGATGTTCTTGCCGGCGAGGTCGAGGATGCGCTGATCGTTGGTGTAGGCGTGGACGGTGGTCATGGTGCCGCCGACGACGCCGAAGGAGTCGTTGAGGACTTTCATCATCGGAGCCAAGCAGTTGGTCGTGCAAGAAGCGCCGGAGATGATGGTCTGGTCGGCGGTGAGCTTATCGCTGTTGACGCCGAAGACATAGGTCGGGATGTCTTTGGAGGAAGAAGGGGCGGAGATGATGACGCCTTTAGCGCCGTTTTCCATGTGGACGTCGCCGTCTTCGTGGCTCTTCAAGCGGCCGGTGCACTCCAAGACGATGTCGACCCCGAAATCCTTCCAGTGGAGGTCGTGGGGATCTTTCTGGCCGAGGACGGGGATCTTGTGGCCGTCGAAGATGATGTTGGTCTCGTCGGCGGAGATGAGGTCCTTGTTCCAGGTGCGGTGAGTGGTGTCGTACTTGAGAAGATAAGCGAGGGTCGGGGCATCGACGAGGTCGTTGATCGCGACGACTTCGAAGATTTCTTTTCCGGCTTCCTTGTTCATTTCATAGGCGCGGCGGAACGCGAGGCGGCCGATGCGGCCAAACCCGTTGATTGCAAGTTTGATGGACATGTTTTCTAAGGTCCTCCTTTTGAAACTGCGGGGTTATTATACAAAGCCTCGCGCGCGGTTGCAAAGCAAGCGGAGCCAAGAAAAATCGGCATTTCGGGAAAAAATCACCGAAGGAGATCTTCCAGGGGGACGATCCCCTGAAAAAGTGTCTCCAAAGAGGCTCCCAAGCCGGAGGCAATCCGCTGCAAAAGGAGGATGCTTGGGTTCCTTCTGCCGTTTTCTAAATCACTCAGATAGTTCTTGCTGACCCCGCAGGATAAGGAAAGGTCCAGCTGGGAGAGCCCTTTCTTCTTTCTGAGGAAGGATATTCTCATGCCCAATTGGCCTAGCAAGGAAAGCTGGTCAGCGCCCGTTTTTTTCTTCATTTCTCTTCAGTTCCTGTTCGTACTCGGAAAGGAGGCTCCGGAACAAGTGGTTCACGTTGGATTTGCTGACCGAGGAAGCCAACCGCTCCGAGAGCATCTCCCGCAACTCGTCAAGGCTTGCGTCTCGGTGTTCCAAGCGCAGCTCCATAAGAGCCTTCTTCTTAGGATTGTCGAAGTGGGCCCAGCCATCCTTGGATAGGAAATACTCAATCGCTTTGGCTTGCCTTTCGGAGGCTTTTAGGGTCTTAGACATGTTGGCCCCATCTAAATTGCTCAGGCGGTTGCCGATGTTGGCAAAATCCCTATCCACGCGCACGTTCTCGAATTTCAGGCAGCTTTCCTGGGCCCCGATCAGGGCGAGGAAATCCGAAATCTGATCGCTTCGTTTCAGATAAACGACGAACTGGCTTCTTCTTTTTGTGACTTTGGAGGTGAAATTATGGGAAAAGACGCGATTGAGCAAGTGGGCGATCCAATTGGCGTAGGTTTGGTCGCTGAAGGCGATTTCGAGATGGTAGTTGCTGCTGGAGGGGTCGTTGACCGATCCGGCGGCCAGGAACGCGCCCGCTAGATAGGCGGCGGCCTGTTCGGCGGTGGACGTCAGATCTTTAGGCAGGCGTCCGGAGAGGAAATCGACCTGCAGATCCGAGAGGATATATTCCGCCTCGGGGACGAGGCAATGGAACTTGACCCTTTTCCGGAATCCGATCCCTTTGGTGTAGGCGAAGCGGGGGCTCACCCCGTAAACCTGACGGAAGGACAAATAAAGGAACTTCGCAACATTGGCCCTCTCAGTCGAAAGATCAAGTTCCTCTTGCCCGCCCGAGATATGGATTTCCCCAGAAGTTTTGGCAAAAGAAGACAACAGGCTGCGGATTGCGGTGTCTGGCAGGGGATGGCGGGCGATTTCTTCTTTGACCTCCCCCGCGAAGGAAAGGGTGTTCGGCATGCTGTTCTGTCCTCTTAATGGGGTGACGTTAGTATATCGCCTATTCACGAAAAAAGCCTTCCCGGTTCTCTTCGGAAAGGCTTTTCTAGCAAATGGCCGGATTAGCGACGCTTCTTTTTGCCTTTGGCAAGGAAATTGGCGCAAGCCGGGGCGAGAGCGAGGACACCGCCGACGATGGAAAGGATCCCGCTGACGGTCCATCCCGCGCCGAGATGGTAATTAGAAGGATCCCAGTTCACCTTATCGGTAGACTGCGCCGCGCAGAAGGCGGGAACCTCGAAGAAGACGAGCACGCCGGCAGCGATGAGGCAGACGATGGCGATAAGGTTCAAAAGACCGGAGAATTTGTTGAGGGCGGTGACCTTCAAGAGGGGGAGGATAGCGCCCAAGAGAAGGATAACGATTCCAGCGATCAGAAGAATGAAGGCGATAACCGCGGTGGCAGTGGCCTTGATCTCGCCGATTTCGCCGGACAAGCCGCCCAACGAGGCGGTGATTTTTCCGCCGAAGATGCCGAAGATGCCCGAATAGGAATAGGCGTTGCCCGCGATTGTGTAGGTGATGGACGGGCAGGCCATCAACAGGATGATGGAAACGATAGCGAATACGGCCGCAATCAAGCCGGAGAACTGTAAGAATTTTTTCATGGTTCAAATGCCAACCTTTCTTAGTGATTAGCATAACCGAAGTAAGATTTCTTTTGAACCCTCTTTAAAACGCTTTTTTGTCAAATATTTCGATTTGTCACTTTTTGGAAATCGAGCGGATATAGTTCAGGGCGCTCGTGGCCGCGATCGCTCCGTCGCTCGCCGCGGTGATGAGTTGACGAAGTTTCTTGCAAACGATGTCCCCCGCGGCGAAAACCCCCGGAACGCTGGTTCTTTTCTCATCATCGACGAGGAGGAATCCTTTTTCGCTCTTGAGTCCCAAATTAGCAAACAAAGATTCCGTCGGAGCCTCCCCATAGAGAGGGAAGACGCCGGATACGAAAAGGGTCCGTTTTCCTTTTTCGTTTTCAATCGATAGGCCGGACACAAAAGTTTCCCCTTCGATCGACAGGACTTTTGCGGACTCGATCACCTCAATGTTTGGGGTGGAATAGAGCGTTTTTGCGTGGTTTTCCGCGCAATGAATGGGCTTTTCTGCGATGAAATAAACTCGCGAGGCTATATTTGAAAGATAAAGGGCGTCCTCGACCGCATGGTCTTCGAACCCCAAAACAGCCACCTCCTTGTTTTTGAAGAAGGCTCCATCGCAAGTCGCGCAATAAGAGACTCCTCTCCCAATATGCTCTTTTTCCCCGGGAAGAAGGTGAGCCCGGCCGCCCAGTCCGTTGGCCAAAATGACCGCTTTGGCGCGGATATCTCCAACGTCAGAATGCAGATGAAAGCCATTCTCGCTTTTTTCTATGCCAGTGACGTTCGCGTATTCAATCGAAATCCCCAAAGAGGACACTTGGCGAAGCAAATCCGCGGCCAGTTCAGGTCCTGATACCGAGTCGAACCCGGCATAGTTATCGATTCGGTGAATGTTGTTTAGCTTTCCGCCGGGAGCCCCTTTCTCAAGCAAAAGGAAAGGGACGTTGCTTCGTTTTAGGTAGATCGCGGCTCCAATGCCGGCAATCCCTGCGCCGACCACGGCGATGCTCGTTTCATTTTCCATACTTTGACCTCCGAAAAGAAAAGGGGATTTCACTCCCCTTTATTCTCTACCACATTCGGCTTTTCGTCTTCCATTTTGCTTTCCGGATTCATTGGTCCGCTTGGCAGTCTGCGGAATCTTCTGAGGGAGAAGTAGAATAGAACGCCATTCCCGATTATCAGAAGGATTCCAAGGACCAAAGCGAAGACGAATGCGGGTCCGTATTCTCCCCCGCATTTGATGGCGCCATCGACGGTGAACCAAACCCCAATGGCGGAGAAAGCCACCTCAAGGAACATGTAGAAGACGGAGAAAATCTTCTCCTGATTGGGAAGGCCCTTCTTCTTTTCATAGTGGCCAACAAGTTGGAAAACCACCAAAAGGAAAGCCCCGAGAACGATATAGGCGACGGAATTCCAAACCGACCACATACCATCCCCACCCATATTGAAGTCGACGTTGCGCATCGGCTCCATAATGACGCGCACGACGCCATACCACATCAAATAAAAGGCGACGTTGTCCCCTTTGGCGCGTCCTTTGGATTCTGGCCAAAGCAAGGGGATGAGTCTGGTGATCACAAAGTATCCGACGATATTGGCAACGCCTTCGATCAAGAACAAAGGAACATACATTTGATTCGAGGTTGGCATCCCGTTTGAGAACCCAGTCGCCATCTGGAAACGCAGCCAGGTGGGCAAAAAGGAGAAGGTCGACATGGAAACTTGGGCGCCGTAGACCTCGTGGTTAAAGAAATTCCCCCACCTCCCGATTGCTTGGGCAAGCAAAATCGTCGGAACGCAGGCGTCGACCGCGAAACGCAGATCCACGTATTTCCTCTTTTTCGAGATATAGAGCATGCCGACGATGATTCCGGCGACGGCCCCGCCCATGATTGTGAGGCCACCATTCCAAAGCTGGAAAATCGACATCCAATTTCCATTGGAAATCTCTTTGGCGAAGTTCATGCCCCCGGCGTTATCGCCTGTGAAATTGCCAACGACATACCAAATGCGGGCCCCGAGAATGCCTCCGAGCAGCGCGATAACAAACAGGCTGTCTATGATGCCGTGTTTGCCATATTCTTTGTAGAACTCGCTGTCCGCAAGTTTATAGGCCAAGAATGCGCCACCAAGGATCACGACCGCATACCAGGCAAGATGGAAGCCCGAATAACCGGAAGTCGCGGTCACCCATTTGAAGCCGCCATTCCCGATGCAAAAGCCGGAAACCAAAGGATAAGTCAGATGATAAGCGACTCCTTCGCCAAGCATAAGGAAGCCCGCCAGAGCAAAAAAAGGAAGGACGTATAGACAAATATTATTGATTTTGTATTGTTTTGGATCGAAATCAACCTTGTAGTGTTTGAGCAAAAAACTCGTCCAGAAACTCCCGAAGAAAAGGAAGAAGAAACCGGCTCCTAGGATGGACAGCGCCCATTCCCCGGCGCTCATTTGCCAATCAAATCCGAAATTAACCGCAAGTTGGAGAAAGATCCCGGATACCAAATACAGACCCGCAGAGACAACCAGCAGCTGAAGAAGTTTTTTATCAACCGCCTTTGCCTTGCGGTCTTGGAAGAAAGCACGCAGCCTCTTCACCAAAAGATAAACGGATCCTGCCAAGGCAAGCAAACCGAGAATTAGGAATAGGATATACATAGGCATGTCTTATTTCTAAAAAGACCCTGTAGCAAATAAAACCGGGCCTGGGACAAAAGAACCCCCACCCTCTTAAAGGCGCATAAGAAAACCAGATGGGACGTATATGCAAACTTAATTTTTAATTTGATGGAGTTTCTTGGCTTTCTCAAGCAAAGGCTTCAGGTATTTTCCCGTATAGGAAGCAGACACTTCCGCCACATCTTCCGGGGTCCCTTCGGCCACGATGTTCCCACCGCGATACCCTCCGTCGGGGCCTAAGTCAATAATCCAGTCCGCGACCTTGATCATATCGAGATTGTGCTCAATGACGATCACCGTATCCCCGTGGTCAACGATCGATTCAAGAACGTCGATTAGCCGGGCGACATCATCGGAATGGAGACCCGTCGTCGGTTCGTCCAAAACGTAAACGGTCTTGCCTGTGGCTTTCTTTTGGAGTTCGGCAGCAAGTTTCACCCTTTGGGCCTCGCCGCCGGAAAGTTGGGTGGCCGGTTGACCGAGTTTGACATAACCAAGACCAACGTCCTGCAAAGTTTTTATTTTCCGGTAGATCTGCGGCCTGTTCTTAAAGAATTCGCAAGCTTCCTCTACGCGCATTTCAAGGACATCATGGATGTTTTTGCCTTTATATAAGCAACGTAAGGTGTCCTCGTTATAACGCTTCCCTTGGCACTCATCACACTCAACATAAACGTCGGGCAGGAATGACATCGGAATCCTCGTCACCCCGGCGCCTTCGCACTTCTCGCACCGTCCGCCGGGGACGTTGAAGGAGAAGCGGCCTTTGGAATAGCCTAGGGCCCTAGCTTCTTCCGTTTCGGCGAACAGTCCCCGGATATCATCGAAAACGCCGATGTAAGTTGCGGGATTGCTACGCGGGGTGCGCCCGATTGGCTCTTGAGTTATCGCGACCAGTTTATCGATGTTGTTGAGGCCTTTGACGGAATCAAGCATCAACGGCTCCCCCGTTTTAGTCCGATTGACGGCCCTGGATATCGCCGGAACCAAGGTTTCATTGATAAGAGAGGACTTGCCCGATCCAGAAACCCCGGTTACCAAAATCAATTTCCCAAGCGGGAATTTTGCATTCACCTTTTGAAGGTTGTGGCAATGCGCCCCATCGATTTCGAGGAATTTCCCATTCCCTTTTCTCCTTGTCGCGGGGATGGGAATGTATTTTTTGCCGGAAAGATAAGCACCGGTGATGGACTGAGGGCAATTTTCGATCGTTTCAAGGTCCCCTTGGGCGACGACGGTCCCTCCGTGGACCCCGGCCCCCGGCCCGATGTCGACCAAGTAATCCGCGGCCCTCATCGTATCCTCATCGTGTTCGACGACGATCAAGGTGTTCCCGATGTCGCGCATATCTTTAAGGGTCGCGATCAGTTTTTCATTGTCTCTTTGATGCAAACCGATGGAAGGTTCATCCAAAACATAGAGGACCCCCGAAAGCCTAGAGCCAATTTGGGTCGCCAAGCGGATGCGTTGCGATTCGCCCCCCGAGAGAGTCATCGCATAGCGTGACAAGGAAAGGTAATCCAAGCCAACGTTCACCAAAAACTGCGTTCGGCTCTCTATCTCTTTCAATACCAGATCGGCGATCTGATGTTCCGTTTCGCTTAAAGACTCCTTTGTCTGCTTTACCCATAGGAGAAAACGGTCTAAAGACAAGTCGGTGGCCTCAAAGATATTGAGCCCATGGACCTTTACCGATAAAGCGGCCTGGTTGAGTCTCGCCCCGTGGCACGTCTGACAAGTTGAATCGCGCATAAAGGATTCGTAATAGGTTCTCATCCAATCGGATTTCGTTTCGCGATAAAGCCTCTCGATTCTCGTTTTGACCCCTTCGATGATCCCGTTACGGTTCATTTTGTTTCCGTTAACCGTCGTCAAGGTATATGAGATTCGCTTCTTAGAACCCAATAAGACGATTTCTTTTTGTTCTTTGG
>SFUB01000132.1 GCA_004561785.1 bacterium
GAATTCTCGAAAATCTAGGGAAGAATCAAGACGTGGAGGCGATTGTGCAAAAAGAACCCACCTATGAGGAGTTAATCGATTCTCTTCTAGAGGGGCTCAGCCAGAAAAAGACCTCCGAGAGAGAAGTCCGTTTCCACTGCGACTGTTCTTATGAAAGAGGATTGGATCTTCTGAAGCAAACCGGAAAACAAGAGTTGAGTTCCATGCTGAAGGACGGAAAACCGATTCACGTCACCTGCGGATTCTGCGGAAAAAGTTATGATTATCCGGTGGAGGCAATCGCAAAGCTATTGAAGGACTAATCCGCTGCTTTAAGATAAACGGAGAAATCTTTGGACAGGAAGTTCGATACTTCTTCCCGAAAGACAGGGTTTATCTCTGTGAGGGGCCTTCCGTGAACAGAAGGATCGATGAATCGTTTTTTGGCATCGATCTGAATCCATTCTTCCGAAGGTTTTGCTTCCGATTTGCATAAACGCGACATCGAGCGGAAGCGAAGCCATTCTTCCCGCAAAGGCGATTGCAGCAGTTTTCCGATAAGCGGATCCTCCTCGCCCATCAGATCGCCCCTTGAGAGCACGTTCCAAGAAAGGGCTCTTTTAAGGATTCGAGCCAAGATCTCCATGGCGTAGCGGTCCTCATCACAACAATAGACGCTCCCGCAGCGAAGGGAATAACGGCCTAGTTTCAAAGCCGCCGCTTCGTCTTGAAAGCCAAGCCGCCCATCTTCAAGCAAACGCACCCGATCGTATACAAATTGAATTTCCTCTGGATCCTCTCGAAGGAGGTTTATCGCGTTGCTGCAAGTGTATTCCAAGCGATCCGCGGACAAGGAAGGAGAGGGGGTATCGGCGACCGGATATCGATGATAATCGCACACTTCTTTGGTCTTTAAGCCAAGTTTTGCGAGGATTCTTTGAATTTCTTCGCTTCCTTCCACAATTGGCCGAGTTCCATCTTCGGTGGACTCCTGGCCAAGGTAATCTCCGTTTAGGAAGTCGATGACATGGGCAAAGCAGGGAGTCGCGATATCGTGATAAAGAGATGCGAGGGTCTGCTTGGGATCGTGGGTGAATTTCCAAACGATGGAGGCCACCCCCAAAGAGTGTTCATAGCGCGAATAGGATTTGATGCCTTGGAACAAAGGGAAACGGGTATATTCAAGCCCGCAGTTCATCCCCACATCTTTAAGGCGGAGCATGGCCTTGCTGGAGATTGCCTCATCCCACCAAGCGGGCAATTCCTTTTCCGGACAATAGAGAATGGTTTTGAGGCGTGGCATAAACCCAATTGTAGGCTAAACTTAAGTCGATTAGCAAAGGAGAGAGAACCCATGCGAAAAGCCTTTCGGATCCTATACACGATTCTGATGCCGATTCTATTCGTGGCCTTATTGGCCATATGCCTTTCTTTCGAAGGAGAGTTGAGTCTTGCCACCTCCGTCAGCAACTCGGCTTCTGGAGCGACCGGAGAAGTGAACGTATCAGCCTCGACCGTCATAAACATAAAAGGAACTATCTTCAATTTGGAGAATTGGGTGGCGGGCCTAGATAAGGTCTTCGACTATCGCTTCGATTTGTCGTCCTTCTCCTTCCAACTGGTGGAAGACGCTTCCCAATCCTCTTTGTCCACCGGAGGGGAATATGTCCTGACCCTTCATCTGCTCTCCATCATCGGCATTCTGATCTTTGGGATTGGAGTCTTCTTGTCGGAGGTTGGCTATGGCTCGAAAGTCGCCACGTTGATTGGGGCGATCGCTCTCATCGGGGGCTCGGTTTGCATCTTTGCCGACGTGAATTTGAACCAGGGCCTCCGCTACATCTTCACCGTCGATTCGGGGAACGGGCCGGAGACGGTGTTCCATCTTTCCTGGGATTGGCTGACGTTAAAACTCGTCGCAGGAATTTGACCTTAATGAATGTCTTATTCGTGCTTTTGAAGTTCAAAAAGCCTGCAAAGGACTGATCAAATCAAATGCAAAATATCTTTTAAGGCGTAGGCCACGCCGGAATCTTTGCAGTCTTTTGTGATGTATTTGGCGACTTCCTTCACGTCCTCCGTGGCGTTCCCCATGGCCACGCCGACGTAATCCTTGACCATTTCGAGATCGTTCCCGGAGTCGCCGAAGGTATAGATTTCTTCCTTATCGATATTGAGCCGCTGGCGCATCACTTCGATGGCGGATGCTTTGGAGACCCCTTTGGGCATCACCTCAAGGAAGTGGGCATTGCTGCGAACGATGGCGAAATTCTCGTAGTCTTCTTTGGAGAACGTGATTTTGGCGGAGACCTCCGGATAAGCAGCGATCATGATTTTCGTGACTCCGAAGCGGTCAATGACCGAATCATCTTGATTCAGATCATGGTGGCAGGAGAAATGGTTGATTCCGAACTCAAAGTCCGCCCAAGGCTCTGGGAAATAGGACGCGAGGGAATCGTCGCCAAGGTAACAATAAACGGCGACTTCCTTATTGGGCTTTAGCTCCTCTGCAAAATGGAAAAATTGCTCCTTGTTGAGGGTTTGCTTCCATAAGAGGTTTCCCTGATCGTCGAAAAGGGCGGAGCCGCCTGCGCAGATAGCGAAACGATTCGGGGCGTGAAAGATATCTAGAAGGGCCTTTACCGAGCCAAAGGGACGGCCCGAAGCAATGGCGATCGCGTTCCCTTTATCCGCAAAGCTTTGGATGGCGGATAGAACGTCTTGGGGAATGGATTGGTCGTAGGAGGGAAGCAAGGTTCCATCGATATCGAAGCAAGCTAATTTCATGAAACAATTCTATATCAAAGGCAAAGGAAAAGCGCCTCCGAGAAGGCGCTTGAGAACGATTCAGCGATGCACGGGCTTCGTCTTTTCTTTCAAGACATCTAGTAGATGCCCGGAAACCAGCGGCGAGAGCTTCTCATACACCAATTGGTGGTAATCGTTCAGATAATCGATTTCCTCCTGGGTAAGCAGATTTAGATCCAAACATGAGGTTTCGATGGGGACATAGGTGAGATTTTCAAACTTGAAGAAATTCCCGTCCGGGGTGGAAAAGGCCGGAACGGCGAGAATGTCATTCTCGATGCGAATTCCGTATTTTCCGGCTTTATAGACGCCGGGTTCAATCGAAGTGATCATGCCGGGCACAATCGTTGCCCCATCGTCTTTCCCTTTTGAAGCGCGATATCGGAAGCCATTTGGGGATTCATGAACCACATTGAGGTATCCGATGCCGTGGCCCGTCCCGCATTTATAGTCCATCCCGTTTTTCCACATGATTTCCCTCGCCATCATATCGATGGGGCGGCCGGTTGATCCTTCGAGGAAGATGCAGCTGGACAAAGCGATCAGGGATTTCAGCGTGAGCGTGTAATCGCGAATGAACTCTGGGGTCGAGTTGCCGACGAGGAAGGTGCGGGTGGTATCCGTCGTTCCTCCCCAATATTGCCCGCCCGAATCAACGAGGAGTTCTGGCCCATCTTTCACAAGGGAGTTTTTTGCTTCGCTTGGCGCATAATGCATCATGGCTGCGTTAGGACCGGTCGCAGCGATGGTCTCGAAAGAATCCTCGATGTAGCTGGGGCCCTCTTTTCGGAACTCCCCAAGTTTTACGGCGTAGTCCCATTCCGAGAGCCCTTGCCCTTTGTGCTTATCCAAGAAATCGATGAATTTCAGCAGAGCCACGCCGTCTTCTGCTTGAACCCGTTTCGTGTTCTCAATCTCCTTTGGGCCTTTTACGGCTTTCATAAGTCTAGAAGGGGAAACCCCGTGAATGGGTTTTCTAAGCAACCTATAGACTTTAGAATTGGTTTGGCTCGGATCGATCAAAGTG
>SFUB01000133.1 GCA_004561785.1 bacterium
GGGGGGACGCAGATTTTCGATGCCCCCGTGGAGATATTGACCAACAATCCCCCATACCCCGAACAGATGCGCCGCCTCGTTGACATCGCTTGCTTAAGCGAAAAGCAACCGGAAACCCTATTTGGGAAGCCCATCCCCATCTCCTGTTATAGCCGCGGCCTAGGCGCGGTTGGTTTGCCGGGGGATTTCAGCAGTTCCTCGCGCTTTCTCCGGGGCGCCTTCGTCTTGACCCACGCGACAAAAGAAACGGGGGAACTCGCTTCTCTTTCCGCCTTTTTCCACGCGCTGGCTTCCGTAGAGCAAGACAAAGGATGCGTCGAAGTCCGAGAAGGGGAATACGAATACACGATCTATTCCTCTTGTTGCGATTTGAATAAAGGAATCTATTACTACAAAACCTATTTCAATTCCCAGATTTCCGCGGTGGACATGAACCGCGAAGACAAAGAAGGAACTTCCCTTCGCGCCTTTCCCCTTTTAGAAGGGGAACGCATCCAATTCCAAAATTGACCGCGCTTTTATCGCGGCCAAGATATTTGTCGTATCCCGGCAATCACGGCACCCTTGCCACAAGATCGGCGCCGAGTTCCAGACGATCCAAAGGGCGCGAATTCCAATAGTTAAGTCCGCTGCCTGAAAAATGAGCGAATTTCCGGGACTTATTTCGGTTTGGGGCCAAGCGAAGCGGAATTAACCTTCGGAAGAAGCCGAATCGGCCGCTTTTCCGGGCATGCCAAAAAGAGGGACCAAAGTCCGTTTCCAAGGGTTAAGTCCGTTTCCCAGCAGCGGCTTGGCTTACCCTTTGACGAATTCCTCAATCGCTCGGGCGACCTCGTCCCCGAAGACGGCCCGCATCGCCGCTTTCGGGGTCTCGCCGCCGAGCGATTTCAGCGGGGCGGAATTGATGTTGTCGAACGATTGGGCGACGTATCCGTCCGTGTATTCGTCCACGTTCCTCTTCTTCGGGAAATACCGCCTGAGCTGCCCGTTTATGTTCTCGACGCTCGCCTTTTGGTTGCTGACGTAGGGGTCGCAGAAGTAGACCGAGGTCCTCTTTTCCCCGGTTTGCGCGGAGAATTCGATCGCCTCGAAGCCGGAGAAGCAGGGGTCGTTGTCCGTGAGGACGAACGGGAACACCTTGGCGAAGGCGGCCGCCCCGATCGCGGACTCGAGGTCGTCGAAGAAGCCCGCCACGGCCTTTCCGTCCCCTTTGGGGAGCCGCTTCCCGATCGCGTAGTGCAGCTCGGGGATCACCAAGACGAAGACCGCCGTTTTGGCGGCGACCACGGACCCGAGGAAGTCCATCTGCGCCCCGTAAAGCCCCGGGTTTTCCCTCCTCATCGCGATGTAGTCGAGGTATTTCCTCCCCTCCTTCCCGACGTTGGAAGAGCCCTTGTAATCGTATTTTTTCCTGGCCCTCTTCTTGTATTTGACCGCCTTCGGCAAATCGGCCCGCTTCGTCGCCATCTTGCCCGAGGCGATCCAGGAATACAGCGTGCTCTGCGACGCGATCCCCGCCACGGGCTCGGATTTCGAGATGGCGTAGACGCTCTTGCCTTGGGCGACGCCCTCCCTCACGGCTTCGTCGACGGCCGCGAACTCCTCCTCGGTCGCGTCGACGCCGGCCCTGGATTGGGTGAGCCGGCGATCGGCCTTCGCCTGCGCGTCGGACGCCACGTAGCGCCATCTCGCGCATCGGCATTTCGACTTTTGGTAGCGGAGCGGGCAATTGTCGCAGACGAAGGGGAACCGATCGTTCTTCGGGCAATCGGGGCCGCCAACGACCTTCGTCCGGTTCCTCTTGATTTCCTTCGAGATCGAGGTCGGGTCCATCCCGAGGACCGAGGCGATTTTCTTGAGCCTCCACCCCTGGGCGAGCATGTTCGCGATCGATTTGCGCTGCCCTAGGAGAAGGTGTTTCCAATGTGGTAGCATTATGTGTCCTCCATTTCTTGTCGCTGGGAAACGGAGGATATGCGGTACCACCTGTGCTTCTTTCCCTGGGTGGGAGGCG
>SFUB01000134.1 GCA_004561785.1 bacterium
GACGGTTCCTTGAACGGAGATACGATTGTTTCTATCCATGGTGGTCTCCTTACTTGTTGATGCCAAGCGCACGTTCGCGTTTGACGGTTTCGGCTTTGGCGAGGTCTTTGCGGACGCCGCGGATGACATTGCCATTCTCGAGGTTTCCAACCGCTTTCTTGCGGCGGAGCTCGAAGAGTTGAGCCTTCAACTCGTAGATCTTTGCGTCAAGCTCCTGGGGAGTCAAGGCGCGGATATCTTTGATTTCCATTACTTAACCTCCTCTTTCTTGACGACTTTGCACTTGATGGGGAGTTTGTAAGCGGCGAGGCGGAGCGCTTCGGAAGCGATCTTGCCATCAATTCCGCCAATCTCGAACATCACGGTGCCCGCTTTGACAACAGCGGCCCATCCTTCGGGGCTTCCTTTTCCGGAACCCATACGGACTTCGGCCGGTTTCTTCGTCATCGCAAGGTGCGGGAAGATCCGAATCCAGACTTTGCCCGCGCGATCGGTGTAACGGGACAACACGATACGAGCGGATTCGATTTGGTGGTCGGTGATATAAGCTCCTTCGAGAGCCATGAGGCCATAGTCCCCGAAGTTGACTTTGGTACCACCTTTGGGTTTGCCCTCATAGCTGAGGCCGTGGGGGCGGCGGTATTTAACGCGCTTTGGTTGCAGCATTGTCGCTTCCTCCTTTGCGTTCCGGACGGCGACCATTTCCGCGACGATCGCCACGGAAGGAACGGCCAGCGTTCGGGGCTTCTTCGTTCACAATGGCCTTGTCGGTCTTGTTGAGCGAACGGCAAATCCAAACTTTGACGCCGATGTTGCCATAAGTGGTCATGGCGGTGACGTGAGCGAAGTCGATGTCAGCGCGAATGGTGTGAAGGGGGACGACGCCCTCTTTGTACCCTTCGGCGCGGGCGATTTCCGCTCCGCCAAGGCGGCCCGAGCAGAGGGTCTTGCAGCCCTTGGCTCCGGCGCGGCGCATTCTTTGGATCGCTTTCTTCATGGTCGAACGGAAGGCGGCGCGATTTTCGAGTTCGCTCACGATCCATTGGGCAATGAGGTTAGCGTCGAGGTCCGGATTCTTGATTTCGACCACGGAGAGGTGGGCTTCGCCGGACTTGACGATCTTCTTGAGAATTTCGGTAAGGCGTTTGACGTTGGCGCCTTCTTGCCCGAGAACTTCACCCGGACGGGCGACATAGACGGAAACCTTGACGTCATAACCTTTGTCGGTTTTAACGCGGCCGATCTCTACGCGAGAGAGAAGGGCGTTCTTGAGCTCTTTGGTGAGGAATTTGCGGATGGCGATGTCCTCGTTGAGGTATTCGCCGTATTCCTTCTTCGGAGCGTACCATTTGGAATTCCAGTCGCGGTTGATACCAACGCGCATGCCGACGGCATTAACTTTGTGTCCCATAGTTTGATTCGGCCCTCCTTACTTGGTTTCCTTTAATTTGATGCGGACGTTCGCATTCCGCTTGATGATGCCCGAGGCAGAGCCTTTGGCGCGCGGGATGTAACGTTTAATCTTCATTCCGTCGTTGACTTGGATTTCGGCGATGTAGAGCTTCGTTTCATCCATATGGAAGTTGTTGACGGCGTTGGCAGCGGCACTGCGGATGAGTTTTTCCACCGGGGTAACCGCGGCTTTGTTGATCGAAGCCAAGATATCCAAGGCTTGCGCAACGGTCTTTCCGCGAACCAAGTCAGCCACGAGGCGAACTTTACGCGGGGCGACGCGGACGTCGCGGACGAAGGCGGTGGCTTCGGTGGCCGTCGGTTTGACCGGTTCGACCACTTCGGGCTTCTTGGCCTTCTTGGTTTCTTTCTTCGGGGCCTCTTCTTTCGGAGCGGCTTCCTTCTTCGGGGCGGCCTTCTTCGCCGGAGCCTTCTTCACGGGTTTCTTTTCTTGTTCAGTAGCCATGACATTACTCCTTATTTACGGCCGGCTTGATCGCCGACGTTGTTTCCGTGGTGTCCAGGGAAATTGCGAGTCGGGGCGAATTCGCCGAG
>SFUB01000135.1 GCA_004561785.1 bacterium
CATGTCTTTGTCCGAGATCAAAAGCGTCCTCGATTCCAAAGACCTAACCCTGATCGAGGGAATTCTGATTAAGAAGAATGAGCAGATGTACCGTGAGATCAGGAACATGAAACTCAAGCAAGACGCGATCGAACGTTCCATCCGTTACATCGAAAGCTTCCGAGCCTCCCCCACCCCCGGCATCCCCAATCTTCAATTCATCGAGCAGCGTTATATCTTCTCAAAACCCTGCAAAACCAATTTCTACGAAGGGAGTTTGGCAGATTATGAGGAAACGTTGACGCATTTTCGGAACGAGCTCATCGCGAACGGCTTCTCTTATATTCATACCTACAATGTCGGCACCAGCGTCAGCCAAGAGGACTTCCAAAGCATGAGCCTCAAAGCCAAGAAGATCTTCATCTTCGTGGAGAACCAGCTGCACAAGCAGAGAAAAGACATCGACATCGTGAAAGCGGGGATGTATGCCTGCATCTACGGGGAAGGCTATGGCGCCGAAGCGAAATGCGCGGAAAAGCTGCTCCAATATTGCAAAGGCCTAGGCTGCAAAATCATCGGGGATTACATCTGCGAGGTCCTGACCGAAATCAATGTCTTCGATACCGAACAGCGGTCGATGTACCTCCGAATCCAAGTTCCCGTGGCCTTCAAATAAAGTATTCCGGTATTTTTATCTAGATTTGTTGACCCTCCAGTTGGATGAGGCTTTATCTTTTTGGTAAGAACCACCAGGAGGTCAACAAAATGAGAAAAATCAAGGTTGTTCAATACGGATGCGGAAAGATGGCGAAGTACACGCTTCGCTACGCCTATGAGCATGGGGCCGAGATCGTCGGCGCCATCGACAAGAATCCCAAGGTCGTCGGCATGGACGTCGGCGATTTCGCCGGGCTCGGCCTAAAGACGGGCGTCATCATCTCCGACGATGCGGATAAGGTCCTGGACGAATGCGATGCCGACGTCGCCATCGTCACCCTCTTCTCCTTCATCAAAGACATCTATCCGATGGTGGAGAAATGCGTCTCCCGCGGCATCAGCGTCATCACGACTTGCGAGGAGGCCATCTACCCCAATACCACCGCCGCCCCCTATATCAACAAACTCGACAAGATGGCCAAGGAGAATGGCTGCACCATCACCGGGGCCGGGATGCAGGACATCTTCTGGATCAACATGGTCGCCATGGCCGCGGCCGGATGCCATAACATCAAGAAGATCAAAGGAGCCTATTCCTATAACGTCGAGGACTATGGCATAGCCCTAGCAAACGCCCACGGCTGCGATTTGACCAAAGAGGAATTCGAGAAGAAGATCGCCCATCCCGAGGTCTTTGAGCCTTCCTATGCCTGGAACTCCGTCGAGGCCATCTGCAACAAGCTTCACCTCACCATCAAATCCATCACCCAGAAGCATGTCCCCTACATCATCGATAAGGACATCCACTCCACCACCCTAGGCAAAGACATCAAGGCCGGGCGCTGCATCGGCATGGCCGCGGTCGTGACCGCGGAGACGATGCAGGGCATCACCGTCGAAGAAGAGACCATCGGCAAGGTCTATGGGCCCGATGACGGGGATCTCTGCGACTGGGAGATCACCGGCGAGCCCAACGTCGAATACCACGTCGTCAAGCCCGCGACCGTCGAGCACACCTGCGCCACGATCGTCAACCGCATCCCCACCTTGCTCCTTTTTCTTTGTCTTCTTGGCAACCCGGTTTTTTGTGTTACTTGACTGAGTGATTGCAATAGCTCGGCCGCCCTGGCCCTCTTTTTTCTTCTTTCCCGGTTTTTGGCTATCATGTCCTTCCCCACCCCCAACGCAAAGAAAGGACAAGGAACAAATGAAAGAGAGAAGGGGGCTGGGGCACGACGGCGGGATCAACCTCCAGGTCGGCATCGCCAAGGGGCTGGCCCTACTGCTGCAGCGGATGCCCCGAATCGCAGCGCTGCACCGACAGGAAGCGATACTACGACTGCATCGACGCGAACGCCCTCCCCACGAGGAACCGGCACGCCCAGAGGACCTACAGGGGCATCTCCGACGAGGACGTCGCCAGAATCGACTCCACCGTCTCCGAAGGCGCGGCGAAGGGGCAGTCCCTCCACCACATATTCGAGTCCGACGCATCGCTGAAGGCCATCTGCTGCGAAAGGACCGCCAGGCGCCACGTCTACGCTGGCTACCTAAGCGTCAAGGCGCACCAACTGCCCAGATACGTCAGGTTCAGCCACAAATACATCTATTCTGAGAGGAAGACGGCGATGTACGCCAAGAAAGCCGGAGTCAAGATCATCAAGCTTCATGAATTCC
>SFUB01000136.1 GCA_004561785.1 bacterium
ATCCCCATTTTGGGCAATATAATATTCACCAATTTGGGCAATGGGTTCATGATGAAGCCCGAAAGGAGGGCTTGCGGAACTCGAAAACCGTCCTGTTGTCGCCGTAAAGCGCCGCCGGGATGCCGTATTTGGTTAGGATCTGCCACATCATCTCGTAATAGCCGTGAAGCGTTTCCTCCCCGTCGAAGAAGAGGCCCATCACGGTCCCCGTCGCGTCGTCTATGACGCCGTGGAGGGTGGCTTTGGGGAGCGAATCCCCGAACCACTTGTGGATCGAGGCGTCGATTTGCAGCAATTCCCCGAAGGCCCCCCTCCTCGGCCGGGGCGGGTGTTTGGCATCGCCCTTCTTCGCCTTGTGCCCCTTGGGCGACCTCAGCCCCGCGGCGGCCAGGATTCGGTGGAGGGGCCTGTACACGATCGGAATCCCCGCGTCCTCTCTGAGCTTCTCCATGAAATGTCTGAAATTGAACCCGGAGTATTTCCCTTCGTACAGATCCGCGATCGTTTTCTCGATCCCGGGGTCCGTTTTCCACGACGGCGACTTCCCTTTGTTCCCGTGCGTGAAGGCCGCGGCCCCTTTCGCTGCGTACGACTTTTTGAGCTTGTTGACGTATTGCTTGCTGACGCCCAGTCTGGCCGCGGCCTGCCCGGTGGACAGTTTCCCGGCGATCGCCTTCTTTATGACCGACTCGACGAAAGAATCGTTTAACCCATTCATTGCTTTGCCTCCTCCCAAAATCATCCCATCGGAGGACTTAGGCGGAAACAAATCACGTCATAATCGAATCCCCCTAGGGGGATGGGGGCTAGAAACAAATCACGTCATAATTACAGTAGTTTGGTTTTATTTTGAAATCATGTCATTATCAGGTAATTTGTTTCTACCCTTTCTTTGCTTTTGAAACGTATCTCCTCCACGGATGGTTCGGGCCCGGTATGTATTTCGGCCTGCCTACGGCCTTTTCTCGACTTCGACCAGGGCCCAAAGCCTGCCATCGAAGACGGCGACCCGCTTCCCGGACCTGGTGACGTATATGTCGATTACGGTTTTCGGAGGGATCCTGGCGACGACTCCGTCCTCGTCGACGAGCTGGTGCCTTTTCCCTTCGAATCCGAAGGAGGACCCATTGTCCGCGGTCCTTTGGAATTCGACGGATAGGTAGAAATCGATCTCATTGGGCGACGGGGCAGGGGCGAAAAGGGAGGATTTCATGTCGGGCTTGACGGCGAATCTCCTGTTGTAGTCCCGCGCGAATTCCGGGAGGTACGAATTCGCCGCCTCGATCGTCGTTATCCCCCTCAGCCTCAGCTCGGATATCAGCCTCGACTGAAGCGTCCCCCAAAGCCGTTCTATCCTGCCCTTCGCCTGGGAGACGGAGGTGGTGATGAGCTCGATCCCGAGCTGCTGGCACATGCGTTTGAAGTTTATGTGGACGTCGCGGTCGATCGTCTGGTTCTTCTCGGAGAGTTTCCTGAACTCGAATATGGTGCGGTTGTCGCCGTAAAAGGCCTCCGGGATCCCGTATTTGCCCAGGATCTGCCACATCATCTCGTAGTAACCCTTAAGGGTTTCCTCCTTCTCGAAGCGGAGGCCCATCACGGTTCCGGTGGCGTCGTCGATTGCCCCGTGCAGGGTGGCTTTCGGAAGCGAGTCGCCGAACCAGTTATGGATGGAGGCGTCGATTTGGAGCAGCTCCCCGAAGCATTTTCTCCTCGGCCTTGATGGGTGCTTCGCTTTCTCTTTCTTTGCCTTGTGGCGTTTCGGGGACGCGAAACCGGCTTCGTCGAGGATGCGGTGGAGCGAGCCGTACGCGATCGCGATCCCCTCATCTTCTTTGAGTTTCTCGAGGAAATGGCTGAAGTTGAAGCCGGCGTACTTGCCGCGATAAAGCTCGACTATCCTCCCCTCCGTCTCGGCGTCCGTCTTCCACGGCCTCGCCTTGCCCAGATTCCCGTGCCGGAATGCGGCGGCCCCCTTTGCGGCGTAGGATTTCTTAAGTTTGTTGACGTACTGCTTGGTGATGCCGAGCTTTGCGGCCGCCTGACCCGTCGTGAGCTTTCCCGACGACGCCTTTCTGATGATCGATTCGACGTAGGAATCGTTTAACCCGTTCATGTTGTTTCCTCCAGCCGAATCATCCCATCGCGGGAATTAGGTGGAAACAAATTACGGGATAATCGAGGCCGCGAACCCCCTAGGGGGTTAGGAATTAGGTAGAAACAAATAACCTGATAATTACCTAGAAACAAATTTCCTGATAACTACAGGGATGAAAATTGGCCCTGTCATTATCAGGTAATTTGTTTCTACCCTTTCTTTGCTTTTGAAACGTATCTCCTCCACGGATGGTTCGGGCCCGGTATGTATTTCGGCCTGCCTACG
>SFUB01000041.1 GCA_004561785.1 bacterium
GCCATGGCGTTTCTCCTTCTTCTTCAATTGGAACTCCTCGAGCTCGTGCCCGATGCGTAAGTACTTGTCGTCGTGGAAGTCCACGGCGTAGTCGAGTTTTCGATCTTGGGAGATGAGCTGCATCATCATGAGCATGATGAGGTCTCCCTGGGTTTCGGTGGGAATATCGACGGAAGACATCCGCGGATCCTCCCCTAGATACCGCAAGGCGGCCGCGTTGATGTTCTCCTTCGAATAGGGGTCTTCCCCAAAGATGCGGTCGAGGCCGTTTTCGACTTCGGTCGCATCGCCTTCCGGCACGGGGAGGTCCACTGCGACCGGCTTCTCTCTCTGGAAGCGGGGGCTCGACATGCTTCGGGCGTCCAAGATTCCGGAGGAATGGATTCCCACCAGATCCTCGAAGGGGTAATCGTCGGGGACGTCGGCGATCGCCTTCAAGCAATCGTTGATCCGGCCCGTGACGTCTTTGGTCGAGGTCAAAAGGAAATCGAGCCTCGCCTTGGTGGAGGAAAGGTACTTCGCGTTCTGCGCATCGAGGACCGCGAGATATTTCTCAATGCCTTCAAAGGAGGAAATGACGTAGCCCGCCTCTTCCCGGATCTCGTTTTCGATGGCCTCGTAGCGTTCTTTGGTGAGGTCTTTGACGTCCTCGGTCAAAACCGAGTTGGCGACCATCTCCTCCATGTGGTCGCGGAGGAGGTCGCGGAGGATGGTGATGATCTGGGAGGAATAGCGGGAGGGGTTATCCCTCATCTTGAGGTTATTGAAAACGCGGAGGATGACTTGGCTTTGGTACTTCCCGACCAAGGTGTCCAAAATCTCGCGGGGGGAAAGATTCGGGTTGTCCAATAGGGCGTCGAGAAATTCCTTGATCTCGCTGGAAAGGCGGGAAAGGGAGTTCATGAGTTCCTTCGTGAGACGGTAAACCTGCTGAAGGATGGCGGTGGACTTTGATAAGTCGAAGCTTTTCAAAGCGGAGTAGATGACATAGACATAGCCGGTGTATTCAAGGGGCTTCTCGGCCCTTTCGGCAAGGTTCACGAAGAATTCCATCGTGGCTTTGCCGGAGGAGGTGAACGAAACCAAGGCGTTATATCCGCCTAAGGATTCCTCATTGATCCAGCCGAAATTCCGGAACTGGCGAAGCTTAAGCTGGGCCTTGTCGCGGGCGCTCCTTCTGGAGATGTCCCCGCCTTCGCCGTCGTCTTTGACTTCGCCGGAATGGTCTTCCAAAAACGCGGCCAAAGCTCCCACGGCCTCCTCTTTTGGGATGAAGTCCCCATAATCGATGGATTCGGAGAGATGGTAAAGGATTCGGAGCAATTCGAAATTGCCCCTCTTGTCCTCCGAAGTGAGAACGGAGAACATTCTTTCGTTGATACAATCAAAAAGGTTGTCCATGACGCCGGCTAATTATGGCACAAGGGGAAGATTGCCGCCATCTTTTCTACATAGTAGAAAGCGAGGCGGTCTAGAACCTTCCTTTATGCCGCGTCTTTTCTTAGAAGCCGGAGCAAATACTCCCAAAAAGAGGATAATGGGCCCATGAACAAAAAAGTCATGGAAGAAATCGACAAGGTAAACCGCGAAAGGGATTGGGATCAGTTCCACACCGGGGAGAATCTCGCCAAATCAATCGCCATCGAGGCGGGCGAGCTGCTGGAGCTTTTCCAATGGGGGAACGAAGCCAAATCGCTCGAAGCCTTGAAAGAGGAACTCGCGGATGTCCTCTCCTACTGCTATATGCTCGCGGAAAAATACGGGTTTGACGTCGATGAGATCGTTTTGGACAAATACAAGAAGAACGAGGCGAAATACCCCGTTTCCAAAGCCAAAGGCAACTCGAAGAAATACAACGAATTCGATGAATAGTTCAGACGAGCCCGCGCATCATGTCGAGCACCATGAAGACGGTGGCCAAAACCAGCAAAGAGAAGGTGAGCCCAAAGAGGACGTAGTCCAAAAGGGCTCTTTTCTTGACTTGCTTGAAATAGAAGAAGGAAAGCAAAGCCTCCGCCAAAGACCCGATCACCAAGGCATAGCGGATCCGGTCTAGGCCCGGCATCAAAGAGGGAGCGGCGAAATAAGCAACCGAAAGAGCCGACTTCCAAAGCGAATCCCCAAGAAGGATGCTCCTGGCAAAAGCACCGCCCCTTTCATCCCTGCCCATCCATCCGGAGACTGTGGCGAAGGTAAAAACAAGAAGGCCCGCAAACGGGACAAGCATCCAAAAAGAAGCCTGATTTGCGGTGAATCCAGAATATAAATAGAGGAAAACGAAGGCAAATAGGCATACGACGACGGGCAGAGCGACGCCAAAAATCAAATAGCAAAGCCAAGAGCCCTTCCCCCAGCTTTTGACCTCAAGGTTCTTCTCTTTCGCTCCTAAAGGCAGACGATACCCCTTTCCCGTCTCGCCGAACAAGGCCTTCAAAGCGGGGTCGGAGCTTTTGACGGCCACTCTATGGGCGTGAGGCGAGCGGAGAAGGTTCTCCAGCATCGGATCAAAGCGCAAAAGCAAAGGCTCGTTGAGGTGCCCCTTGATGAAGAGAAGAGGCTTCGCCATCGCTTCGAGGTTTCCCTTTTTAGGATGGGTCCTCTCAAGTTCCTTGATAACTTCCCTTGCGTTGCCGGGGATCATCCCCAATCCCAAGGATGCGGCGAAAAGCTCGATCTTCGTTTCGAATTTAAGGGGATGAATCTCTCCTAGGATCAGGGAGAAGCGTTCTTTCCCAAGGCCAGGAAGAGCCATAAGGTGAGCCAAAACCAAGAAATAGAAATCATCGGGGGATCTTGTCTCTTGGACGAATTTCGAGATCTCCTCCTTGAGTTGCTCTGGATTGCTTTCGAGCGCACGCGACTCGTAGTAATAAAGCTTTAGTTCCTTCTCATCATAGGCGTAACGGAAAGGAACGAAAGTGATTTTCTCTTTTGGGAAAAGGGCCCGAAGATTGAAAAGAGTCAAGGCGTCATTCAGATTTCCGCTTCTTTTGAACGAAGCGACGCCCATCTTGTTGTAGTATTCAATCAAACTATCCTCAAACCCACGTTTCTTTTCTAAAGTCTCCGGACTTTCTTGGTCGCCAAGGGAAAGGCCCATTCTCCAAAAAGGGAGAAGGGATAAGAAAGACCCGATTTCCAAGATCCGTTGATCGGATTTGCCTTTGCAGATGAGATAAAGGAATCCTCTCGCTTCATCGATGAGGGCGTTTTTTCTTTCTGAGCTTTCAAGCCCCTCCGGAAGGTTGAGGCATCTCTGATAATGCTTTTCCGCCTCTTCTTTGGACAAAGAGGAGCCCGATGCGAGAAGTTGCTTCTGGCGCAAAGCGGTCAAACGGCAAAGAAGCCAAGGACGGATCAGGGTCGCTTCTTTCTCGCAATCGTAGGAAAGGGGCGATCCTTCGTTCAAAGAGGGGGCGTCGAACTTAAGAAGCGCGTCGATCGCGGCTTGGTATTCTTTTTTGGAGGCGTCAGAAGAGATTTCCTCAAGCAAAGAGATCCATTTCTCCAAGAAGGAATCGAACTTACCCAAGAAGAGGACGCCCTTTTGTCTCTTCTCCTCGCTTTGATGAATTTTTCTTTGAAGGACATTCATCTCGTCCCTTTGCTTTTTTGCCAAAAGGAGGCAAGCGTTGGTTTCCCGGAAAGAGAGATCGGGATTCGGGAAAGGGGGGAAGTCCTCTTGCT
This sequence comes from bacterium, assembly GCA_004561785.1. GTDB lineage: Bacteria > Bacillota_I > Bacilli_A > RFN20 > CAG-826 > Alloenteromonas. Next base: position 3,688 of record SFUB01000041.1, read on the forward strand.
CGCACAACACGGTGGAGGGAGAAAGCACGTCTTTATCATTCATTCTCGTTCCCTCCCGTTTTTGTCTTCAAATCCACGGTTTTCCTTGCAAAAGCCTTTTGATATTCGAAAAAGAGGTCCGTCATTTCCCGAGCCCTCTTTTGCATGATCTCGGAGCAAGCCTGACGAATTGCTGCGTTTCTTGCGAGGATTTCTTTCTGGGCGGAGCGTTTATTCATCTTCGTCACCCAGATTCAAAGAGCAATAGGCCAAGGCAAGCCTTGAGGAAGTTTGCTGATCCTTTTCCGAGAGGGAACGGGCCCTTTCAATGATTTCGACGGATTCGAAAACGCCGACGGAACGCCTGGCCTCCTCCAACTGAAGGGAACGTTCCTTCACGGCGAGAGCAAAACTATCCGCCAACTCGCGGTCTAAGCTCGCGCAGGCGGAGTTCAATTGGGCCTCCACTTGGCAAGCGTCTTTTCTGATTGCCTCTTTGCCTTCCATCTTTTTCAAGCAAATTGTCACACCCCACGGACCGCTCTTCAAGGACGGTTTAAGCCTTGTTCGACCAATCCGGGGCGTTGCCCACGCCCATGCTCGCCATGGCCTTGGCTTTCAAATCCTCAACCTCCTTCTCGTCAATCACGCCAACGAGCATCAGAAGGTCCCAAAAGGAAACGCCCAAAAGAACGGGGAGCGTCTGTTGAACGGGCTGAGGGTATTCGGCTAGGCAAGCCATAAGATCGCCCGCGCTTTTCGCAATTTTGAACAGGGCTTCGTATTTGGCATCGGCTTTCCCGTTGCTCCGGACGAATCCGTCGATTAAAGACAAAAGCGACCCCTGATCGGACAGAGGTCCGTCTTTCCGGCCTTTGACGATCTCAATCTGAGCCGAGGAAAGGTATTCTCCGGCTTCGAACGCATCCTCTTTCTTCACGATATCCTGATTATCCATGACGTTCCTCCTGACTCCATTCTAAGAGAACGAGATTCTCTTGCAACAGCGCCTTATAAGGGCAAAACCTTTTTCGCGGCTTCAATCATATCCGCGAATTCCTTCAGGCTGAAATCGGGGTTCTGCGCCGATCCGAATCCGTAACCGGCGTGAATGAAGGGCAGCCCCGCCAAACGGGTCTGCTCCTCATCGGAAGCGGTGTCCCCAATGTAGCAAGCCCGCTTTATGGCGAAATCAGACAGCAGTTTTTTGATGGACCCGTGCTTCGGCAAATGAGTGTCGCCATAGCAAAGGTGTCCGGAGAAAATCTCCGGATGGGACAAAGAGGCCAAATAGTCCTCGATGTACCCTTTTTGGCAATTGGACATGATGAGGAGGGTATAGCCCATCTCCTTGAGCTGGCGCAGGGTCTCCTCTTCTTTGGGGAAAAGACGCCCGGGGTGGGAGGCGAGGTATTCGATTTCGAAATCGAAGGCCTCTTTGGCCCAAGCCATCCCTTTTTCCCGATCGGGGGCGGAGGAGGCGATGTTCTTGGCGATGTCTTCCATCATAAGACCCATCTGAGCCCTGACTTCGGGCTGAGAAATCGAAAAATCCGGCCCGAAATACTTCTTTCCGCATTGGCTCCAAGATTCCGCCACCACTTCCGTGGAGTCCCATAGGGTGCCATCTAAATCGAAAATCAACGCTACCTGTTCCATGGCCCAAAATTATATCCTTTTTCATCTCATTTCCGCTACTAAAGGGGTTCAACCTTTGGTATAACAAGGCATATGGACATGGAAGGGAATGATTTATCCACGGATAACCTCGCCCTCAGCGACGAACTTTCGGCCCCTTTCGTCTATTCGGATGGGAAAGAAACCTCTTACGCCAAAAGCAAGCGAGTGAAAGGGGCGGCCATCACCTTAACCTCTCTGCTCGTCGTCGCCGGAGGCGCGATTGGGATCGGCTCGATCAACCCATTCCTGAAGGGGCTGCCGGAGATCAAGGACCCTTCGTATTCTTATTCGGAGGGGACGCTTCAGGCGAGTTTCGGCTTAGAGAATGAGGGCAACTTCAGAGTCCTCTTCTTCCTTCAAGCGGAAAAAGCCGCCAAGCCTGTTTACAGCCAAGACATTTCAAGCCCCCAAGAGTACGCCCTGCGCATTGAGGGCCTTTTGGACGGAGTGACCTACGAAGGCAAATGGACCGTCAGCAACGGATTCGACTACGAGGCAACGGAACATCTATTCACCCTAAACGAAAAAGGAGAAGTGCTATGAAGAAACCAATCAAGAAAAAGGCAACCTTGGAGGAACTCGAGGAAAGAAAAAGCGAAGTCTTAAACGAGAAAGTCCAGCAGGCCCAAGCCCGAATCGAAGAGAACCGGACTTGGTGGAACAGCAAAACGAAAAGCCAAAAGACCTCTTTCGTGATTTCTTGCGTCATCTTCGGCCTCGTGGTGGTCATGCTTTTCCTTTGGGTCTATGCGGGAGACCTCTTCGGCGAAGAGATGGCGAAGCTGGCCTACGGCTTCAAAGAAGACGGAACCACCCTTTATAAAAACGGATGGGAATTCCTCGGCGCGAAGATCGGAAGCACGGCGAACGCATGGCTCGTCACCCTTTTCGCCTTGGCCTTGGCGTTCTTCTTCACCTTCCTCTGCAATTTCATAATCGGCCTCTTCACCTGGAAAGGCAAACGGAGCAAGACCATCGGTTCGTTGGCCAAGAGTTTGGTCCGCTATATCGTGATTCTCATCACCATTGCCATCATCTTGACCGCTTGGGGCGTGAACGTGGCTTCGATCGTGGCTAGTTTGGGCGTCCTGACCCTCATCATCGGTCTTGGCTGCCAGACCCTCATCAACGACGTCGTAGCCGGTTTATTCGTCGTTATCGATGACTTCTATGACGTGGGCGATATCGTCATCATCGACGGCTTCCGCGGCGTGGTTACCGAAATCGGTTTGAAATCCACGAAGCTCAAAGACGACGGCGGAAACATCAAAGCCATCAATAACTCTCAGATCACAACCGTCACCAACTTGACCCGCGAACCAAGCCTTATCACCGTCTCGATTGGAGCCTCCTACAACGAAGACGTCAATCACGTCGAAGCCGTGATTGCCAAAGAACTGCCTAAGATCAAAGACAAGATCCCGGCCCTCATCTCCGGGCCCACCTACCGCGGCATCAAAGGATTCGACGATGCGGCGGTCGAGTACTTCTTCATTGCGACCTGCCCCGAGGAGAACCGTTTCCAGACGACCCGCGATCTAAACCGCGAACTCTATTTGATGTTCGTGGAGAACGACATCACCATCCCCTACAACCAAATCGTCGTCAACCCGCCAGATCCGCAGAAGGAGAAAGCCAGCGAGGAGGAAAAGAAAATCGCTGCAAAACTCAACGCCTCCTACCGAAAAATCAGCAAAGCAGAAGACAAGAAGAACATTCTGCAAAAAGCCCGCGATTCATTGGAAAAAGCCGCAAAAGAGCAATAATCAAAGCAAGGAATCCAACAGTTTTTCCACCTTCTTGTAGTGCTTTCTCCTTTTGGTGGAGCGCTGCCCTTTGGCAAAAACCGCGACCGGATGGCTCAAGGTCTTAAGGTTTTCCAAAGGGTTTTCTTTTACCAAAAGCAAGTCAGCAACTTTGCCGACGCCGATCGAGCCCGTGACCTCATCCAGGCCAAGGATTTCGGCATTGCCTAGGGTCCCGGCTCTAAGGGCCTCGAGATTGGTGCAACCTACCGCTTTTTGGTAAAAGCAGATCTCACGCCACATCGTGGAGTGCAACGAGAAGGGGCAAGATGCGTCAGTTCCAAGCCCCACGGGGATATCGTTTTCGTAGCACGCCCTCGCCGAAGAGGCAATTCCGTCATAAACGATCTTCGTGGCTTTTTGCTGTTCTTGGGTGTATTTAGAATCTTCCAGGGGCAAAGCCACCGTCGGATAAGACGGGGAGAAGGTGGCGACGATTTTGCTTTTCCCGTTCCGGAGCAGTTCAAGCATCTCTTGGTTGAGCGGGGCGCCATGTTCGATGGTGTCCACTCCCGCTTTCAAACAATAATAGACGCCCTGGCTGTTTTCCGTGTGCGACGATATTTTGAAACCCAGCGAATGGGCTTTTTCAACACAGTGTTTGATTTCCTCGAAGTTCATTCTGAGTTCGCCCGGATGTTTGCTGTCGCTCGCATCCATCACGCCGGAAGTAGCCATGATTTTGATCCAATCGCAGCCCTCTTTGACGTTTTTCTCAATTTGGGAATCGTATTCTTCATAGGTCGCGCAACCAATCGAAATAGTGCCGACGCCATGGCCGTCCGGGGTCGTGACCGCATAGCCTGAAGTGAGAAGCCTCGGGCCCAGGAAAGACCCCGCTTCCATTTTCTTTTTAGCCCAAATGTCCGAATAACGAATGTCACCCAAAGCGCGAACCGTCGTGATCCCCGCGTATAAAGCCTGCCGCAAAGAAGCTTTCGCTTGATGGTGCAAATAGGCCTTTCCAATCCAAGTCGGAATGAGCTTTTTCAAAAAATCCTGGCCTTTTCCTTTATGGGCAATCGCCTTGCTTGGCACTCCGTTCCCGAACAAATGGCAGTGGGCGTCAATGAGTCCCGGAAGGGCGTAGGCGCCTTTGCAATCGATTTTCTTGTCGCCTTTTTGAGGAAGGATCCCCACGCCGAAAGAAGCGATTTTGCCTTCTTCGATGCGCAGGGAGGCGTTGCATAAGACGCGGCCTTTATCCACATCAATGAGGTTTAAATTTTGGAGGAAAAAGGAACTTTGCTTGCTCATGGCTTTATTTTCATCAGCGGATTCAGAAAAGCAACCCCAAGGAAATTCACTTTCCAACGAAAGCATGCTCCATCAACGCCTTATTGATGGATAATTACGCCATGGCTAAGCAAAACAAAAAAGAGAAATACGACCCCCGCGTCTATCGCGGCATTTGCCATCGTGGCTTGCACGGGGATGGCGTTACCGAAAACGGTCTCCTCGCCTTCAAAAAGGCCATCGATAACGACATGGCCTTCGAGTTGGATGTTCATCTGACCAAAGACGGAAAACTCATCGTCTGCCACGATGACGACTTAAAGCGGACCACCGGCAAAGCCGGGATCATTGAGGATTTGACCTTAGAGGAGATAGCCCAATATAGGCTCCTCGACGGCGAAAAGGTCCCCCTATTTCAAGAAGTCCTCGATCTAAATCAAGAAAGAGTCCCCATTGTGGTGGAACTCAAAGTCCACGAAGGGAATTACAAGCCTCTCCGGAAAGCGGTTATGAAAGCCTTGGAACCGATCAAAGATCCCAAATCGATCGTGCTCATTTCCTTCGATCCGCGCGCCTTGCTGGGCATTGGCAAACGCTTCCAGCGTCAGCTCCTCATCGTGAAAGAACACGAATGGACATGGAAATTCCGCGGACTCTATGACGCGGTTGACCTCGATAGTCGGATGGTCGCCAGCAAGGCCGTGATCAAATACCGCAAAAAGGGCGGGATTGTGAATGTTTGGACCATCGACAGCCTTTCTAGGTTGAACGAAGTGAAAGAATACGCCGATATGGTGACTCTCCAGTTCATCAAGCCCGAAGAGGTGAAGAAAACCCTGGAAGGGAAATAAATCAATCCATCAGCGAATGAATGATCTCGAAGGCGGCCTCCCGGCCGTCTTTTATGCATGCGGCGATATTTTTTGGGCCAAGTCGGCAGTCTCCGGCCAGGAACAATTTCGGAATATTGCACCCATGTCCCTCCCCTTTTTCGATTTCAAGCCCAAGGGAAGAGAGGTCTGCCTTTTGGCCGATCGCCGAAACAAGCAAATCGCACGGAAGCTCGGTAAAGGAATCGGCAATCTCATGGAACGAAGCTCTTCCGGAAGCGTCTTTCTCGCCCAGCTCCATGGCAATGGTTATCGCTCCAACGACCTCATCCTTTTCGTTTTTAATGATGTCTTTGACATTTGTTAAGAAAGCGAAGCGGACCCCTTCTTTGATCGCTTCTTCCACCTCATTCGCGTTGGCAGGCATCTCTTTGCTGGAGCGGCGATAGACTACCGTGACGTCTTTGCCTAAACGCGTCAAAGTTCTCGCGCAATCCATCGCGACATTGCCCCCGCCCCAAACCAGGCATTTTCGATAAGACGGAAAACTCTCTTGCTCTAGATTGGCTTTCCTTAAAAGCTCGAGGCCCGAAAGCAATCCTTTTGAGGCCGTGAAAGGAGGCATATTGTTTTTTTGGGCGCCGACAGAAAGCAATACCGAGTCGTAGCCGTTCCAAAATTGGTTTAGCGGCAAGTCCTTTCCCACTTCCTTGCCAAAGAAGAAATGGACCCCCAAGGCCTCAAGATCGCCTTGGACATTAGCTAGGAGAGCTTTGTCGAATCGGAATCCTGGGATGCCGGTCCGAATGGCCCCTCCGATGGCTTTGTCTTTCTCGTATACATCGACTTCAAACCCTTTTTTGCTAAGAAAAAAGGCAGCGGATAAATTCGCAATTCCCGCCCCAATAAGGGCAATACGGTGCCCGTTTGCGGGCTTTTTCGTCAAATCGCGCTTAAAATTTGCCGAAAGGAAAGCTTCGACGGTCGGCACCTCAACGGGTTCCCCTTTAACGCCTCGGATACATCGGCCTTTGCACTGCCTCTCATGGTCGCACAGGGCCGAGGTGAATTCCGGGAACGGGTTCACCTCATAAAGGATGGATGCCGCCTTTTCCAAATCGCCCTTCTTCGTCTCCTGAACAAAATCGCGGATGCGGTTGCCGACCGGACATCCGGTTTGGCAAAGGGGGTTCAGGCAACCTAAGCAAGGGCGGGCGGCTTCTCTTCCTTCCATAGTAACTCTCCAAATCGGTAAGATTATATAATCGCTCCGTAAGAAATCTATGAAAGACACGCCAACCCTTCAAAGTGAAAGACTGCTCCTCCGCCCCCTCCTTCCGGAGGATTTGGATGATGTATATGAATGGACCTCTTCTTTCACGGTGACGCGTTATTTATGGTGGCATCCCAATCGGGATAGATCCGTCACCGAAAAGCTTCTGAATAAGTGGATTCGCCAGAAAAGGAACTACTCTTGGGCCGTGGTCAAAGAGAAAGAGGTCATCGGCGAAGTCCAAGTTATCAAAGACCTGCCGAACAAAGGATTTGAATTTGGGATGATTTCCAAGGAATCCTCTTGGGGGCATGGCTACATGAAAGAGGCAATCTTCCGAGCTTTTGAATACTGCTTTGAGGACGCCGGTTACGAATATGGGTATGCAGAATCGGATTCTAGAAACGAAAGAAGCCACCACGTCTTAAGCGTTTTGGGATTTAAGCTCGTCGAAACGAAAAAAGATGTGCTCATCGAAAAGAAAGGCGAGACCATTGACGTCTATTGTTTCCGATTGACCAAAGAGGACTTTCGAAAAGCCTTGGGCCGGTTTAAAGAAGCTAACACCAAGGGGATGCAAATCAAGCCGATCACCACGGCTGTGGCCAAAGAGATAAGGGCCCGAATGCCATTGGTGAGCCAAACAAAAGTGAAGGGATAATCATAAAGATAGGCGTCTAAGAAGGAAACGCCGGTATTGGCGGCAGTCACGACCAAAGAGGCGAAGATCAGAGTCATGAAATACCAAACGAGGTGCTTTTCCAAGGCTTTGCCCTTCCGTTTGAAAAGCCAGGAGACCAATCCGATGATCAAAGCGCGAACCCCGGGCACCAGAACCCAGAGCACGGTCGTCAGGGAAAAGCCGTAATTCACGATTTGGCAAACGAACTCGCCCAGGCAGGCGACGACGAAACCATCCAAAGGCCCGAAAAGCAAAGAGGCGAAGACCACCGGCAAGGAGCCGAAACTGATTCTCACCATCGGCCCAATCTTGATGTTGACGAGCGTCAGTACCACGAAAAGCCCGACAAGCATCCCATCGACGCACATGCGCCTGATAATCGAATCGTTTTTCCCCATAAATTCCTTTCACGTACATGGGGAGGTTCTCGGTTATCCAAGCGGCAGCGGGGACCCACCGCGGCCTAAGCCTTCGTCCTAAGGCGACCCCCCATCCTTAGGCACTTAACGCGGATCTCCTACTCAAGAAAACCGAATACGCGCTGGCAAACCAGCCAACAAATCATAGCATGAAGAAGGCGAAAGAAAGAAGGCCGAAGCCTTCCTTTATTTCTTTTTGCTTTTGGCTAGATATTCTTCCAAGGCCTTCTGCTGCTCATGAGCCCGATTATAGGCTTTCTGCTGTTTTTCCATGAGCTTCTTGTTCTCGAAATAATTGATGCCCATGGCCCTTCTGGCTTTGAAGGCGATCGAGGATGCCTTTTCTTGGGCTTTTCGAGTGCCTTCTTCCAAAATCGAATAGACGCCTTCTATATTTTGCTCAAGTTCGTGCCGTTTTTGCCTCATGGGCTCCAAAGTATCGTTGAGCACATTGACCAAGAAACGCTTGACGACCACGTCGCCAAGGCCTCCCCTCCGGTAATGCGCCTTGAGCTCCTCAAGGTTCTTGTATTCCGGGAGGAATTTCGGGAAATGCTCATCCTTAGCGAAGGCATCGAGATAGGTGAACACGGGGTTGCCCTCGGTATGCCCGGGGTCGCTGACCTGAAGATGGGTCGGATCGGTGAACATCGATAGGACTTGCTTCTCCACGGTCTTGGCATCGTCGCTTAGGTAGATGCAGTTGCCAAGCGATTTGCTCATTTTGGCTTTGCCGTCAGTTCCCGGCAGACGTTTCGCGGCTTCGCTATTAGGAAGAAGAATCTGCGCTTCTTGGAAGACGTTCCCGTAAATGGAGTTGAATTTGCGGGCGATTTCATTCGTTTGCTCCACCATGGGCTCTTGATCTTCGCCCGCGGGGACGACGTTCGTCCCGAACATCAGGATGTCCGCGGCTTGCGAGATCGGATAGGTCATGAATCCGACCGGGATGCTGTCGCCGAATTTTCTCATTCCAAGTTCCGCTTTCACGGTGGGGTTGCGGATCAAGCGGGAATAGGAGACCAAATCCAAGAAATAGCAGGTGAATTCGAATAGCTCCGGAATGCGGGACTGAACGAAAATGGTCACCTTGTTCGGATCGATTCCAGCGGCTAGATAATCCAAAGCGACCTCAATCACGTTGTCGCGAACCTTTTGGGGGTTCCCGGCGTTGTCGGTGAGGGCTTGAGTGTCGGCGATCATAATGTACATCTCATCGAAATCGCCTTGGTTTTGGAGCTCTACTCTGCGGCGGAGGCTCCCTACATAATGCCCGATGTGCAATCTGCCCGTCGGGCGATCCCCGGTCAACATGACCTTCGGGGTCTTCTTGATTTCTTCATCCATATTCACTTTATCCTGCTGCTCTATCTTACCACGGCTCATTTGTCCCGATGGTCTTCCTTCCACTTCTTGATCTGTTCATGACGGGCTTTGTAACGGGCCTCGAGACCTTGCTCGGTCGGCTGATAATAGGATTTCCCGGCGAGTTTGGGCGGAAGGCAAACCTCGTTGGTCAATTTCTCCGGGGCGTCATGGGCGTATTGGTATCCTTTGTTGTAGCCGAGTTCTTTCATGAGTTTCGTCGGAGCGTTTCGGATATCCAGGGGAACGGGTTCGGCGAAGGTCTCCAAAGCGTCTTTTGCGGCGGCGTCATAAGAAACTTCCATCGCGTTCGATTTCGGAGCCAAGGACATGTAGACCACCGCTTCCGTCAGGTTCACATTGCATTCAGGAACGCCGATGAAGTGACAGGCTTGATAGGCGGCGACTGCGATTTCCAGGGCGCGGGGATCGGCCATGCCGATGTCTTCGGAAGCGAAACGAACGATGCGTCTAGCGATATAAAGGGGATCTTCCCCGGATTCGAGCATCCTTGCCAGCCAATAAATAGAGGCATCGGCATCGCTGTTGCGCATGGATTTGTGAAGCGCGGAGATCAGGTTGTAATGCTCTTCTCCTTTTTTGTCGTAAAGCAGCGATTTCTTGGATGTGCATTGGATGACGTCTTCTTTGGAAATATAAAGGGACCCATCGGTTTTGGCTTCGCCGTTCAGATAAGCCATCTCAAGGGTCGATAAGGCCTTCCTCGCGTCGCCGTTTGCGAAACTCGCGATAAGCTCCAACGACTCTTCCTCGCATTCCACGCGGCTTCCGCCCAACCCTTTGGGGGAGGCCAAAGCGTTTTTCAGCAATTTGACGAGGTCTTTCTCTTCAAGCGCCTTCAAGACGAAGACTTTGCAACGGGAAAGCAAAGCGGAGTTGACCTCGAAGGAAGGGTTCTCCGTCGTTGCCCCGATCAATATGATTGAGCCTTTCTCCACATAAGGCAAAAAGGCATCCTGCTGAGCTTTGTTGAAGCGATGGATTTCGTCCACGAAGAGGATGGTCTTCTCTCCGTATTGGCGGTTTTTCTCCGCCTTTTCCATGACCTCTTTGATTTCTTTGATTCCCGAGGTGACGGCGGAGAAATTGATGAAAGTCGCTTTGGTCTTCTTCGCGATGATCTGGGCCAATGTCGTCTTGCCGACCCCAGGAGGCCCCCAAAAGATCATCGAAGAAACCTGGTCGGATTCGATGAGCTTCCTGAGGATCTTCCCTTCGCCGATCAAATGCTCCTGACCCACGAATTCTTCCAAGTTCTCCGGGCGCAATTTGGCCGCGAGGGGTTCTTGGCTTTCCTTGACGCCGAATAGGTTTCCTTGTTCCATGCCGATAATCCTACCATCGTCGAAGGTTTCTTCCAAAAGGAAGAGAAAGCGTTTACCTCTACCCAAGCCGAGGAAAATGTCCGACAATTCAGCAATGGAAAAAATCATCGTTCTCGATTTCGGCGGTCAGTACAACCAGCTCATCGCCCGACGCGTCCGTCAGTGCAAGGTCTATAGCGAAGTTCTTCCCTTCACCGCCCCCCTCTCCAAACTCGAAGGGGACGAAATCAAGGGGATCATCTTCACCGGCGGCCCCAACAGCGTTTACGATCCGTCTTCGCCGCACGTTGATCCCAAAATCTTCTCCCTGGGAAAGCCGATCCTGGGCATTTGCTACGGGGCGCAGCTGATGGCCTATACCCTCGGTGGCAAAGTGGAGCCCACGGTGAAATCCGAGTACGGAAACATCGAGATCGCCTTGAAAGGCGCCTCGCCCTTTTTGGAGGGCGTGCCTGAAAAAAGCCAGGTCTTCATGTCGCACAACGACCGGGTCACCCTTCTTCCGGAGGGGTTCCGCCTGACCGGGAGCAGCGAAGACTGCGAAAACGCGATCTTCGAAAACCAAGCTAAGCGCCTATACGCGACCCAGTTCCACCCCGAAGTGGAGCACAGCGTCTACGGTCAGAAGATGATTGAGAACTTCGTCCTGCGCATCTGCGGATGCAGGGGGGAATGGAAGGCCTCCTCTTTCATCGATTCCCAAATTCAGAAAATCCGGGAGCAGGTCGGGGACAAAAAAGTCCTCTGCGCCTTGTCTGGAGGCGTCGATTCCTCCGTCACCGCCACCTTGCTTGACCGGGCAATCGGCTCCAACCTAACCTGCGTCTTTGTCGACCACGGATTATTGAGGAAGGGCGAAGCCGATCAAGTCAAATCCATCTTCGGAAACAAAGACAAATACCATCTCAACTTCATCCCCGTGGATGCGTCATCCTTGTTCCTGGAACGCCTGAAAGGGGTAACCGAGCCTGAGCAAAAGAGGAAGATCATCGGCAAATCCTTCATCGACGTGTTCAAAGAAGCTTCGAAATCCATCCCCCATTGCGAATTCCTTGCCCAAGGGACCATCTACCCAGACCGCATCGAATCCGGGCTTGGGATCTCCGCGACGATCAAATCCCACCACAACGTGGGCGGCCTTCCCAAAGATATCGGATTCGAGGGGATCGTCGAGCCTTTGAAGGACCTCTTCAAAGACGAGGTGAGGGAGGTCGGATTGATGCTTGGTTTGCCCGAAGACCTCATCTTCCGTCAGCCCTTCCCGGGACCGGGCCTTGGAATCCGCATCATCGGCGAAGTCACGCCGGAGAAAGTGGAAATTGTCCAAAATGCCGATGCGATTTTCCGCGAGGAAATGAAAAACAGCGGTTATGACAAAAAATCCTCGCAATTCTTCGCCGCTTTATCCAATATGCGCTCCGTCGGGGTCATGGGAGATTCGCGGACTTACGATTACGCGATCGTGATCCGCGCCGTCTCCACGGATGACTTCATGACCGCCAAACCGGTCGACCTCCCTTATTCCCTGCTCACGAGAATCGCCGATCGAATCGTCAACGAAGTGGATGGGGTCAACCGCGTCCTCTACGACTTCACTTCCAAACCCCCGGCAACCATCGAGTGGGAATAAAGGATTCGCTTGGGCGGCGGGACAACCGGAATTTAGTCTGAGAAACTGACTTTGGCGCTTGTTTTAAGCATGCCCAAAGCAGGCGAAGCCGAC
>SFUB01000042.1 GCA_004561785.1 bacterium
CTTCGAGTGATAGATTTAATTGAGCTCAACGATGATAATTATAAGAGAGCACAAGGATACTTATTCTGGGTATTCATCATTAATGATGTGTATCACTTTCTTGAGAATGTTCATGAGTATAGAGAAGAATTCGATAAAGAACCAAAAATGACAATTGATGATTTGAAAAAAATGGGTGTGAAAGTGGAGATTGAATGATGAAATATTTATTGCTTGGTGATGACCAAAAAACATTATTTATTAGGAGTATTTACAAAACGGGTGATGGGAATTAAGCCCCTTTCGCCCATGTGCTAAAATTAACGAGCCAAACAATCCGGGATCCGCGTGGCATGGATGGAGATTGTTTGGCGATAACCTCTTGGGCCATGCCACCCGGATCCTCTTACCCGAGAGGTTTTCTTTATGCGTGGAAGCGAATGCCCGTTCTGCGGGTCGGGCGAAACCGTCAAAAGGGGCGAGGGCAGGCGCCTGTGCAAATCCTGCCGCAGATCGTTCAGGGCGTCGACCTCGACGGTGATGTCGTCGATGAAGCTGGACCGGGAACGGTTCAGGAAAATGGCCAACCTGATGCTCAACGACGTCAAGCTCAAGGCCATAATTGACTCGGTCGGCATATCCACGAGGACGGCCTACGTCTGGAGGATGAAGATATACGGCGCGGCGTTCGAGATACAGAAAAAGGCCATGCTGTCGGGGAAATGCTGGATAGACGAGGCGCTGGTCCCGGTCAACGAGGGCGTGTGCTTCCGGCTCGAAGGCGGGAAGAAGCCGAGGGGCGTTTCAAGGAACCAGGCCGTCATCGCCTGCGCAGTCGATTCCTCCGGCAACCGGATCGCCATCGAGGCCGGGAGGGGCCACATCACCTCCGCGGCCTGCATCAGGACCTACGGCGCGCATATTAAAAAGGGCAGCCTCGTCGTCCACGACGGCATCTTCAGCCACGATCGCCTCATCTCGTTCCTGAAATCGCCCGACGAGGTATACAAGTCGACAACGAGGAAATCGCATCCGAAGCTCCAGCCCGTCAATTCCTTCATCGCCGAGCTGAAGCACTTCCTGCGTTGCCACGTCGGCATCAGGACCGATTTCCTCGATCTTCGCGGCGTGGATAGCCTTCAAATCCTCCGTGAGGGGGGCGATATCGAGGACAGGATCGACCTTCTGGAATCGTATTGCTTCCAGACGAAGGCCAGTTTCAAGGTAAAATACCGATGCCGCGTGGGCTAATCATCACCCGTTTTGTAAATACCCCTATAATTCAAAAAGGAAAGAAAGAGAGAATGCTTGCTTCGATAGAATTAATGAGAAAAGAGCCAGACTCTATTCTTCAGTGGAGTAAAGAAGCTTGGATGGCTATGGTGGAAAACGCTATTGTTCACATAGATAAAACAATAAGTTTTAATTTCTATTGCGGAAGAACCATCAAAGTGTGATATCTTATAAGAGAGGTAATGCCTCACCCGGTCCATGAACCACCTGCAAATTGTAGGAACCACCTGCAAAATAGTGTTTCAAAAATACTAATCACCTGCATTTAGTTCGAATTGGACAAGGGGCGCAAAAGGAAAAATGCCCCAATCGGGGCTTTTTTCATAGGCTTCTCCTATTTTAATGGAACGAAGGAAGGTAGAATTCCCCCATGGATTCTTTGAAGGAACTTTACGAAAGGGGCGAATATTCGCGCTTGCTTGAAGAAACGGAGGGGAAGCTCGATCCCACTTCGCTTTTCTACAAGATCTCCGCTTTGCTTTCCCTTAACCGCGCCCAAGAGGCCTTGGATGCCTTGATCCTCAACCGGGAGGGCTTATTCAAAGCCAAACCCGCGCTGACTCTAAAATACGACTTCGAGCTCCGCTTCTCCCTCGGGCAGTTCGAGCAGGCTTACCAAGACCTCGAATTCTATCGGAACGCCCCCTATGTGAGCCAAGAGATCGAAGAGGCCTTGTCCTCCCTTCCCAAGCGCATCCGCGAGGAGGAGAAGGCCTATCTCCTCCAAAGCGTCCACAAAGAAGAAGACCTCGACGCTTTGCTGGAGAGCAAGGATCCCTATTTGGCCCTCGGAGCCCTGTCCCAAATTGGGAAGGAGGGTATACAAGGACATGAGGAAGCCCTTGAAAAACTCCTCGTGTCGCCTTCTTCTCCCCATGACGTGAAAGTATTCGCCTTGGAAGTATTGGTCGCCCACGATTATCCCAAGGAAGTCACTTACCTTGACATGGATTCCCGGGTGACCCTCGTCCCCAAAGACGCGGAGAATCCCTTCGAGGAGAGAAACGCCCTTTCCCTAAGGAAGCTATTGGCCACCCTGAGCGACGTCTCCCTGGCCTCCGTCTGCACCCAATTGCTCGATCAATTGGCTTTGAGCTGTTTCCCTTCTTACCCGTTCTCGGGCAAGCCCCTCTCCCTGGAAAGCGAGGCCTTGATCTCCTTGGGGAGAGAATATCTGGGGCAGGCGCAGGAAGAGATTTCGGAGGAGGCGGAGCAAGAGAAGACCCGGTTCAAAGTGCTCCTTTCCCGCTATCCGCGCCTCCCTTGAAAATGGGTGTTTGAACTATCCAAAGGATAGAGTATATTTATAACCGCTGATTAGAGGAAAAACGCATGAAATCTACCATCAAGACCCTCGAAGAAGGGAAAATCGAAGGCGTTTGCGACGTCGAGAAAGACGTTTGGCAGAACGCTCAGAACAAAGCCTTCCACAAACTCGGAAGCAACATCGTCGTGAAGGGATTCCGCCCCGGCAAAGCCCCGGAGAAGTTCCTCCGCGAGCGCATCTCCCGCACCCAGATTTGGAATGAGGCCGTGGATGAGGTTTTGACCCCCGTCTATGCCCAGTTCCTCCAAGAGAACAAACTCGAACCCTTCGCCCGTCCGGAGGTCGATATCCTCAAACTGAACGACAATGAGCTCCAGATCAAGTTCGTCGTCACCCTTTTCCCGAAGGTCACCTTGGGCGCCCATTCCGGCCTCGTCGCCGAGAAAGTCGCTCCTTCGGTCACCGAGAAAGAAGTGGAGGAAGCCATCTCCAAGCGCCTCCTCAACGCGGCGGACCTCGTGGTCGTCGATCGCCCCGCCAAGCTCGGCGACACCGTCGTCCTCGACTTCGTCGGCACCATGGACGGCAAGGAATTCGAAGGCGGCTCCGCCAAGAACTACGAGCTTGAGCTCGGATCCAACTCCTTCGTCCCCGGCTTCGAAGATGCCCTCGTCGGCGTTTCCACCGGAGCGGAGAAAGACGTCGACATCACCTTCCCCGAGCAATACGTCAAAGAGCTCGCCGGAAAGCCCGCGACCTTCCACTGCACGATCCACGAGATCAAAGAGAAGAAGATCCCCGTCCTCTCCGATGACGCCGTCAAGGATTTCTCCATCAAAGGCGTCGAGACCGTCGAGCAAATGAAGGAATATCAGCAGAAGACCCTTCTTGAGCAGAAGACCCGCCAGGCCGAGGAAGCCTATTACAACGCCCTCGTCGCCCAGATCGTCAAAGGCTCCTCCGTCGAGATCGCCGATTCGATCCTCGCCCAGGAAGCCGCCTCTCAGGAGGAGAAGACCCGCAAACAGGTCGAATCCAATGGCTTGACCTTCGAGCAGTATCTCGAGATCACCGGCCAGAAGGAAGCGGACCTCAAAGCCACCCTCAAGGTTTCCGCGAAAGAGAACCTCACCCAATACCTCGTCCTCCAGGAACTCGCCCACGTCGAAGGGCTCGACGTCTCCGACGCCGAACTCGACGCCGAGCTTGCCAAGCTCGCCGACCAGTACAAGATGAAGCTGGAAGACGTGAAGAAGGCGATCGGCAACCCCGAGGGCTTCCGCGAATCCGTCCGCTCCCGCAAGGTGAGGGAATGGATCCTCGCCCACAATGGCGTCGCCCAGAAGCAAGAAGAGGCTGAGCCCAAGGCGAACAAACCCGCCGCGAAGAAAGCCCCGGCGAAGAAGCCAGCCGCCAAGAAGGCCGCCCCCAAGAAAGAGGAAGCCAAGTAATTGGAAAAGCAAGGGCCCGCTTGAGGAAAGCGGGCCCCTTTCTTCTCTTCTGCCCCCAAGGAATTGGCAATCGTTCCTTGACAGTGCTAATCCGGAACCTATAATTCCATTGGCACTCTATTACCTAGATTGCCAGAAAGGACCCTATGAACCAAAAAAGTCCCGAAAACAACCTTACCTTGCCTCTTCTCATAACCCGGGGATTGGTCGTCTTCCCGAATATGTCCGAGGAGATCGAGGCGAGCCGCCCTTTCTCCGTCGCCGCCATCAAAGACGCGAAGGAGATGACGAACTCGCTGATCTTCGTCGTGGCCCAAAAGACCCCCGACGTCGATAACCCCAAGGAAGAGGATATCTATGACGTGGGGACCCTTTGCCGCATCGTCTCCTACGCCGACAACGGATCCTCCATGCGCATCCGTTTGATCGGCAGCAAGCGCGTCAAGTTCTTGAAGACCGTCTTGGGCGAGAATCCCTCCGCGGAAGGGACATTCTTGGAAAATGTTTCGGGGGACGCCTCCGAGCTTGAGGGCTTGGTGAAGAAACTCCTCGAATCGCTTTCCTCGACTCCTGAAATCTCCCGCGGCATCCCCCGAAGCGCCATCAACCAGCTTGGGAAAGGCGTTTCCTCCGAAGACATCCCCGATACCTTCGCCGGATATCTGCCCCTTTCCACCGATCAGAGGCAATCGATCCTCGCCGAGCCGAACGTCAACAAGAGGCTTCAATTGCTCTTGAATATCCTTTCTTCGCTCCGGCAAATGGCCGAAGTCGAATCCTCGATCTCCGAGAAAGTCCGCGTCTCAACGGAGAAATCCCAAAAGGAATACTATCTCCGCGAGAAGATGAAGGCCATCAAGGAGGAACTCGGCGAAGGCGGCAGCTCCAGCAACGACGAGGATTCCATCAAGGAGAAGCTTGAGAAGAACCCCTATCCGGAGAACGTCAAAGCAAGGGTGAAGCAGGAGCTCCACCGTTACGAGATGATGCCGGAATCCTCTTTGGAAGCCTCCCTCATCATGAGCTACATCGAGACGCTCATGAACGTCCCCTGGTATCAGAAAAGCGAGGACGATGAGGACCTAGGCCACGTCCGGGAAGTCCTCGATGAGGACCATTTCGGCTTGGAGAAGGTCAAGAAACGCATCATCGAATACCTGGCCGTCAAGAAGATGACGGGGAACCTAAAAGCCCCGATCCTTTGCTTCTACGGGCCTCCGGGATGCGGCAAGACCTCCTTGGGGAAGTCGATCGCCCGCGCCTTGGGCAGGAAGTTCTTCAAAGCCTCCCTCGGCGGCATCTCCGATGAAGCCGAGATCCGCGGCCATCGCCGCACCTACGTCGGCTCGATGCCCGGACGCATCATCCAAGGCATGACCAAGGCCGGTACCTGCAACCCCGTTTTCCTGCTCGACGAGATCGACAAGATCGGCGGCAGCAACTACCGCGGGGATCCCTCCTCGGCGATGCTTGAGGTCCTCGACCCGGAGCAGAACTTCGCCTTCAACGACAATTACCTGGAAGAGCCCTACGATCTATCGAACGTCCTCTTCATCTGCACCGCGAATAACCTCGACAACATCCCTCGGCCCTTGCTTGACCGCCTCGAGCTCATCGAGGTCCCGAGCTACACCGAGCTTGAGAAGATCAAGATCGCGCAGGATTTCCTCATCCCTAAGCAAAGGAAGGCCAATGGCCTCCAAGAAGGGGACATCGCTTTCTCGGAGGAATCCATCAAAGAGCTCATCGAGCATTATTCGATGGAAGCCGGCGTGAGGTCCCTTGAGCGCCTCATCGCAAGCGTTTGCCGGAAAGCGGTGGTGGAGCTTTTGGACCATCCGGAGCTCCAAAAACCCATCGAGATCACCGAGGAAAAGGTGAAATCCTACCTTGGGGCAGAGGTCTTCGAAGGGAGCAAGAAGGAGAAGGAGAACCAGATCGGCGTCGTGACCGGGCTCGCTTATACCGAGGCCGGAGGCGACATCCTGCCGATGGAGGTCACCTATTTCCCTGGCAAAGGCGGGCTCGTTCTGACCGGGAAACTTGGGGACGTCATGAAGGAATCCTGCCAGATCGCTCTCGACTACGTCCGGGCCAATAGCGCCCGCTACGGCATTAGTGACGAGATCTTCCAGAAGAACGACATCCACGTCCACTTCCCCGAAGGCGCCGTCCCCAAAGACGGCCCGAGCGCCGGGATCGCCATCACGACCGCCCTCATCTCCGCCTTCACCCACACTCCCGTGAATAGCGACGTCGCCATGACCGGCGAAGTCACCCTCCGCGGCAAAGCTTTGCCGATCGGCGGCTTGCGGGAGAAATCCCTCGCCGCGATGCGCAGCGGCATCAAGGAGATCCTGGTGCCCATCGACAACAAAAAGGACGTCGAAGAGCTGCCGAAGGAAGTCAAGGAAGGCCTCAAGATCACCTACATGAAATGCGTCGACGACGCTTTGGCGCGTGCACTTGTCAAGGAGAGCGCATGAAGCTCAATTTCCACAACGCCAAATACGTCTTATCCGCCCCGTCTTTGAGGGAAGCCCCCAAAGACGGGCTTTCCCACATCCTCTTCGTCGGCAGGAGCAACGTCGGCAAATCCTCTTTGATCAATTCGCTTTGCTCCAGCAAGCTCGCCTTCTCCTCGAAGAAAGCGGGCAAGACGAAGCTATTGAATTACTTCTTGATCGACAACGCCTTTTATCTAGTGGACTCGCCGGGATATGGCAAAACGAGCTACGCGAACCTCTCCACGATTCAGTTCTCCAAGATGATGGAGGACTACGTGAAAGACCCTAAACTCAAGGCCATCTTCCTCCTAGCCGACATGAGGAGGGAGCCCGGGGAAGAAGACAAGGCCTTCTTATCCTACCTCCTTCTCACGGGGATCCCCGTGGTGGGGGTGCTCACCAAGATGGACAAGATGAACCAGAAAGAACGCCATGAGGCGATGCTTAGGGCCGGAAGGCTGGGGCTATTGAACCCCCTTCCGAGCGACTTGTCCTCCTCTAGCCTAGACGCGATCAGGAAGCGGATCCACGATTCCCTATGAGCCTTCCAAGAAGGCTCTTTCTTTTTGTCTCCGCAGAAGGGATAATAAGCCCGTTCTTCGAAGAACCCGCAGGGAGAGGAAGTCTTCCCATCTAGAGAGCCCGGGGCTGGTGAAACCGGGTTGGGAGGAGCCTTGAGTCGGCGGGGGAGAGGAAAGGTCTCGCCTTTGGGCCAAGCAAAGGAAAAGCGCCCCTCTCTGGGGAAATTGGGTGGTACCGCGCGCCGCGTCCCAATCTGGATGCGGTTTTTCTTTGGGAAAAAGGAGAAAGATATGTTGGACAAGCATTACGACCACGTCAAAGTCGAGGAGGGGAAATACGAGAAGTGGGTCTCCTCCGGCTATTTCACCGCCGGGGATAAGAGCAAACAGCCCTTCTCCCTCGTCATCCCGCCCCCGAACGTCACGGGCAAGCTCCATCTCGGCCACGTGATGGACACGATCCCCGACGACATCATCGCCCGTTACAAGAGAATGAAGGGCTATGACGTCCTTTGGGTGCCCGGGATGGACCACGCCGGGATCGCGACCCAAGCCAAGGTCGAGGCCAAACTCCGCGAGCAGGGGGTCTCCCGTTATGACCTCGGCCGCGAGAAGTTCCTCGAGAAAGCCTGGGAATGGAAGGATGCCTACGCCGCAACGATCCACGAGCAGTGGGCCAAGATCGGCCTTTCCGTCGATTACACCCGGGAACGCTTCACCCTCGACGAAGGGCTTTCCGACGCCGTGAAGCGGGTTTTCGTCACCCTCTACAAAGAAGGCCTCATCTACCAAGGCGAGAAGATCATCAATTGGGATCCGGAACTCCGGACCGCCCTTTCCAACATCGAAGTCGAACACCGCGACGACGAGGGCGAGTTCTTCCATTTCCGTTATGATCTCGAGGATGGGAGCGGCTTCTTGGTGGTCGCGACCACCCGCCCCGAGACCATGTTCGGGGACACGGCGGTCTTCGTGAACCCCAAGGACGAACGTTATGCCTCCTTCGTCGGCAAGAAGGTCATCAACCCCGCAAACGGCGATCTTTTGCCGGTCATGGCCGACGATTACGTCGACATCTCCTTCGGGACCGGGGCGATGAAGTGCACCCCCGCCCACGACCCCAACGACTTCGCCCTGGCGAAAAAATACGGCTTCCCCTTCATCAAGGTGCTCGACGAAAGCGCGAAGATGAACGAGAAAGCCGGCAAGTATGCCGGCATGGACCGTTACGAATGCCGGAAGGCTTTGGTGGATGACATCGATAAGGCGGGGAAACTCGTCAAGATCGAGAAGATGGTCCACTCCGTCGGCCACAGCGAAAGAAGCGGCGCCGTCGTCGAGCCGATGCTCTCGAAGCAATGGTTCGTGAGGATGAAGCCGCTCGCTCAGAAGGTGCTTGAGAACCAAAAAAGCGAAGGAAAGGTGGAATTTCTGCCCAAACGCTTCGAGAAGGTTTTGATCCGCTGGATGAATTCGGTCGAGGATTGGTGCATATCCCGCCAACTTTGGTGGGGGCACCGCATCCCTGCCTACACCAACAAAAAGACCGGCGAGCTCGTGGTGACCGAAGAGGCGATGGATCCCTCCCTCTGGGAGCAGGATGCCGACGTTTTGGACACCTGGTTCTCCTCCGGGCTTTGGCCGTTTGCGACCATGGGCTGGCCGAATGAAGGAAGCGAAGACTATAAGCGCTACTTCCCGACCGACGTCCTCGTAACCGGCTATGACATCATCTTCTTCTGGGTCTCCAGGATGTATTTCCAGTCCCTCCATTTCACCGGCAAAGCCCCGTTCAAGAAAGTCGTCATCCACGGGCTCATCCGCGATGAGCTCGGAAGGAAGATGTCGAAGTCGCTCGGAAACGGCATCGACCCCCTTGATATCATCGCCAAATACGGCGTCGACGCGATGCGCTACTTCATCACGACCAACAGCACCCCGGGTCTGGACATGCGCTACAGCGAGGAGAAACTCCAGTCCGCCGAGAATTACCTCAACAAGATCTGGAACGCCTGCCGTTACGTGGAACTCACCCTTGGCGAGGATTACGTTCCCTCTGCAATCGATCCCAAAAAGCTCGGCGTGCTCGATAAATTCATCCTCTCGAGGCTTGAATCCACCATCAAGAAGGTCACCTCGAAGATGGAGGAATACCAGTTCGGCGCGGCTTCCGGGTACCTCTACGATTTCGTCTACGACGATTTCTGCTCCTTTTATCTTGAGATGAGCAAAGTCTCCTTGGGCGATCCCTCTCAGTGCGAGACCGTCAAATCCGTTTTGCACAAGGTCATGAGGGAGATCATCCTCCTCATCTATCCTTATTGCCCCTTCTTGACCGAGGAACTTTATCTCTCTCTTCCGGGCCACAAGGATTCCATCATGCTCGAATCCTATCCCGTTTACGACCGGAAGCTCGTCTTCCCGACCGCTGAAAGGGAAGGCAAATTGCTCGCCTCCATGATCAAAGACGTCCGCGGGTACAAGTCCTCCCACAAGATCGCCCCGAACGCGCCGATCGACCTCACGATGTCACCCTCCCCTTTGTTCAAAGGGGTTGAGACCTATCTAACGAGGTTCCTCTTCGCCAAGAAGGTGACCTTCCAGAAGGAGGCGGGGAAAGGCGAAAGCTTCGTCTACGGCAAATATTCTTTGCTCATCGAGCAGGAGATCGACCCCGAAGAAGCCAGGGCCGCCTTGAAACAAGAGGAAGAGACTCTTGTCAAGGAGGTCGAACGGGGCGAGAGGATGCTTTCGAACCCCGGCTTCCTTTCCAAGGCTCCCAAAGCCAAGATTGATCTTGAGACTGAGAAACTAGCCTCCAACAAAGAGAAGCTGGCCGCGGTCAGAGATCGCCTTTCCAAACTTTGATCCTCAGCCCGGAGCGATCCGGGCTTTTTCTTTCGGGAAAAACCCGCATTCGCCTTTAGTTATAGGCGAAGGAGGTCTAAACGAATGGACTCAAGAATGCTGACCGAGGAGGAACTTTCCTCCATAAGACCTGGGGAGGCCGTGACTTTGGCGACCGTCTTATTGGTCTTTACCGTCGCGATCCTAGCCGTCGTGGCCTATAAGCTATTTTCCACGGACAAAGGCAAAGCTCAGCTGCAGGGATTCAAATTCGAGTGGGGATCCTTGATTTGAGGATCTCGGAATTGGAACCCAGCTCCCGTCCGAGGGAGAAGGCCTATTCCTCCGGGATGGGGAGCTTGAGCGACGCTGAATTGCTTTGCCTCCTTCTTTCTAGCGGCAGCGGCAAGGAAGGGGTGGTGGAACTCTCCGCTCGTTTGCTTTCCCATTATGGGGGAATCGGGGGCCTCGCGGAGACGCCCTATCTTCTTTTGGAACGAGAAAAAGGGGTCGGAAGGGCCAAGTCCTCGCTCCTTGGGGCAGCGTTCGAACTTGGGAGAAGAGCCGCCCAAGGAGAGGCTGGGGAGTTTTCCTCTTACCTCCGGAGGGACGTATTGAGCAAAGAGGAAGAAGCTCTTTACGCCTACTTCTTGGACCGAAAGAAAAGAGTGGTGGGGAAAAGGCTTCTCCTCCTAGGCTCTTTGTCTACCTTGAAGGGGGGATACAAAACCGTCCTTTCAAGTCTCCTTTACGCGCCTAGAGGCGACCTTTTCTTAGTCCACAGCCACCCTTCGGGCGTGCCGCTTCCTTCGAAGGAAGACATCGAGTTCACCTCCTCCTGCAATGAATTCCTGCTTCGCTTCGGAAAAGGGATCAAAGACCACCTGATTCTCTCCAAGAAAGGCGTTTTTTCCTTCCGGGAAAATGGCTTGCTTTCCTGAATGCCCCCTTCTAAAAATCTTCTGGGGGTATATAGTCTTCTTCGCCGCCGCAGGAGGAAGAGCCATGAAGAAAAGCAAGATATCAATCCCCCTTATGCTGCTTGGGCTGAGCCTCTGTTCCTGCTCTAGCGATCCTTCTTTCCCCT
>SFUB01000043.1 GCA_004561785.1 bacterium
GTATCCCTTCCTTTGCAGAGACAGGAAAAGGATGTTGGATTCGTTTACCCCTCTTTGAAGGAGTTCTTCCCCAACTAGCTGCATGAGCGAAGATTTTCCGCATCGCCTCATCCCGGTCAATACTTTGATGATATCGGTCAACAGATCCGGGTTCTGCAAATGGCTAAGGCGGCAATCCTCCCCTTCAGAGAGGGTTGGGAAAAGAGCAGACGCCATCGCCCTGTTCCTGGGATGCCACGCCAGGTTCCCAAGCCACGGCTACCGATGGCTCAACGCCAAGATAAAAATCGACTTAGGCGTCGTCTACACCGACGAATTCGCGAGGAGGCGCTGCCGATACGCCGGGATAAGGAGCCGAAGCAGGCATTACCGATACAAAGCGCCCGGCGAGCCGAGGGAAACCTACCCCAACTTGGCGGTCCTCGCCTCCCTGAAGATGACCGGGCCGATGCCCCGCGTAGGGACGCCGACGAGCAACGGGGCGATGTCTCGATCTTCCGATGATCGTGTATAAAACACAGAGCGAGTTGATTACGAAATAAAAAAATACTGTCTACTGCTTTTCGTTGGCTACTGCACATCCGATGGATATAGACATCACAAAGTGTTATAAACCTGCTATATAGGAAGGAGAGAGCCTATGCTTGTTTATCACGCTTCTAAGGAAAACTTCCAAGAAGACGTTTTGGGAGGGAAAATCGCTGACATCGTCAAAGAAAAACTCTTGGAGCATGGCATCAACGACCAGAATCCGGCCGAATTCAACGCCTGGACGAATTCGCTGATGTTCATGCGGATGGCCTTGGAAAACCAAGCCATCCCAAGCGAAGCTGAGGTGGCCATCGAATACCAGATCCCTTTGACCTCCAAACGCGTGGATTTCATGATCGCCGGGGCGGATGATTCGGGGCGGGACAATGTCGTGATCGTCGAGCTCAAGCAATGGACATCCGCGGACAAAGTCTCTGATGCCTCTCCCCACACGGTCAGAACTTTCACCGGGGGAGCGCTCCGGGAAGTCGCCCACCCATGCTATCAAGCCTATTCCTACCGTTCCCACATCGAGAACTACTCCCAGTTCGCCGAGGAGAGGAAGGTCGCGCTCTCTTCCGTGGCCTATTGCCACAATTACGCAAGAACTCCGGGGGAAGGATTGCTCGACCCCGTGTATTCCCTTTGGCTCTCGGAGGCCCCGTTGTTCACAAAAGAAGAGAACCGCGCCCTTTCGGAATTCATCGCCAAGCGGATCCATAAGAAAAGCGAGGACGGCGAGATCCTCTATAAGATCGATCACGGCAAAATCCGCCCCGCGAAAGCCCTCCAGGATTGTTTGTCCTCCATGGTAAAAGGCAATAAGGAGTTCCAGCTCCTCGATGAGCAATCGGTCGTTTACGACAAAATCATGGAGGCGTTCCTCCGTTCTTGCCGGGACAAGAAGAAGAGAGTCCTCATCGTCAAGGGCGGACCCGGGACCGGAAAATCGGTTCTTGCCGTCAACGTCCTCTGCGATTTGATCAATGCCAAAGAAGGGCATGGTTTCCACGCGGCCTACCTCACCAAGAACTCCGCTCCCAGGAAGGTCTATCTCAAACTCTTGTCGAAAGGGGACCTGAAGAAAGAAGTCGCAATCGAGGACCTCTTCCGTTCCCCTTTCGGATTGCACAATCTCCCCGACGAATTCTTCGATTGCCTTCTCGTAGACGAGGCGCATCGCTTGGTGAAACAGATGTTCCGGGATTATGGCGGCGAGAATCAAATCAAAGAAGCCATCCACGCAAGCCTCGTCAGCGTCTTTTTCCTTGATGAGACCCAGAGGATCTCGGTGAAAGACATCGGCACGGCCGAGGGGATCAAGCAGGCCGCGCTGGAAGAAGGGGTTGAAGAAGAGAATGTCCTTCAGGGGGATTCCTATTGCCTCCGGAGCGAATTCCGCTGCAACGGCAGCGAGGATTACCTTTCCTTTTTGAATGATCTCCTTGGAATCGAGAAGACCGCCCATCCTTATTTCGACGGCGAGGATTTCGATTTCCGGATCTATGACGACGCCTGCTCCCTGCAAAAGGCGATTCAAGAGAAAGAGCGGATCGGAGGCAAATCCCGCCTCGTCGCGGGCTATTGTTATGACTGGAACGTCAAAAACAACCGCGGCTCCATCGACATCCTTTTGGATGATGGACGCTTCCAAGCCTGCTGGAACGACCCAAACAAAAGCTCCCTCTTCGCGATCGACCCCAAACAAAAGGACATGGTCGGATGCATCCACACCGTGCAAGGCCTCGAATTCGATTACGTGGGGGTCATCATCGGCAGGGACCTTCGTTATGAGAACGGAGCCGTCATCACCGACCCCGGCCAAGTCTCCAAAGACGACAAGTCCTCCGGCATCCGTTCTTGCAAGGACAAAGCCCTTGCGGATTCTTTGATCCGGAATACCTACAAGGTTCTTTTGACCCGCGGTCAGAAGGGCTGTTACGTCTATTGCGAGGATCCCTCGCTTCGGGAATATCTCAAGACGCGGATCGGCCGTCGGTTGAGATAAGGCCATCCGTATAAAATCGAATAGGTGGAAAAAGCGATTTTCGATACGGCGTGACTACATAAAGTAACGATTTACCGGTTCCCTTGATTGACGGAACCTGAAAGCGCTTTTAAGATAGTTCCGTATAACGTCTGAGCCCTCCTTGAGGAGGGAGAAACCATGAAACTGAAGGAAAAGATCCTCGCCTTAAGCGATGAGAAAAAGAACATGCTCCTGCTTGCCGCCATCGGAGTGGTGGGGACGCTCTCCTGCCTTCCTTTGTGCCTGCTCCCAGAGATGGGGATCGGCGCCGCTTTGGGTTTCCTGGCCGGATCGCTGCTTGAGATCTTCTCCTATTTCTCCATTTGCTATGGGTCGAGCCTGATACTTGGCAAGGAAAACGGCAAAAGCTCCAAACTCGGCCTTGTCGTCTTGTTCTATCTTCTCCGTTTCGCTCTTATCGCCGGATTGCTGGTCTTGGCCGCCTTCTGCACCTTTTCTTGGAAGGCCCCTTACCTTAATTTCTGGACGAGCTTCGTCGCCTTGCTCCCGGTCTATCCCTTGTTGATCGCGACCGGCTTGCTCGGGGCTAAGAAAACGAAGAAAGGGCAACAGGAATGAACGCGCTTGCCTTAGAGGAACTCACCCCCGTCGAGTGGATGATCGCGAACTTCAAGAACATGGAGTTCCGCCTCTCCGCCCCAATCATTTCCTCGCTCACGATCATGGCCATCGTGGCCATCCTTTGCACGATCGTCGGGATCGAAGCCAGGGTTCAGGATCCTCTTAAAAAGCCCAAAGGCCTCTTGCTTTTGGCCACGTCCTTCGTGGAATGGCTGGAGAGCTGGACCCGCGACATGATGGGCTGCGAGCCCGGGAATTGGCCCGGCTACTTCATGTGCCTGTTCGTCTACCTCTTCATGTCCTTCGTCTGGTCCGTGACCGGCTTCCCCTCCGTGATCGATTATCTGGTCTGCCCTTTGGTGCTATCGATCGTGATGTTCATCCTCATCCAGTTCACCGCGATCCGCTATCAGAAGTGGGGTTATTTCCACCGTTACATCGAACCCGTGGCCTTCTGGCTCCCGATCAACCTCCTCACGATGTGGACCCCGATTATCTCCACCTCCCTCCGTATGTTCGGAAACTGCCTCTCCGGTTCGGTCATCATCGGCATTTTGAATTGGGTTTTGCGCGGATTGTCCGCAAAGCTCTTCTCTTTCCTAGGCAGCTCGGGGCAGATCGTCCTGAGCCCCATCGTCATCGGGGTTCTGAACCTCTATTTCGGCTTATTCTCAGGGTACGTCCAGACCCTGGTTTTCGCTTCCTTGAACGGAGTTTGGATCGGGGCCGAGATCCCCGAAACGAGCCCGATGGGGAACGAAGGCCAAGCCATCCGTTCCCAGCGGGATAAGGCAATCTGAAAAAGGATCCTATAGGAGGTTAGATATGGGACTTTTGCAATTACTACCGGCCCTCATTCAGGAAGGCCAAGCCGGCTTGATCGCCATCGGCGCCGGACTCTGCGTCTGCACCGGGACCTTCTCGTCCATCGGCGAAGGCATGATCTGCTCCCACGCGATCGACGCCATCTCGAGGAACCCCTCCGAGGCGGGCCGCTTCCAGAAGCTCATGATCTTGGCCGTCGCCCTCGATGAGTCCACCGCGATCTATGCCCTGGTCGTCGCCATGCTGATCATCTTCGTCGTCGGTGCCTGAGCCATGGAGAAGAAAGCGAAAAGCGAAAAGAAGCCCGGGTCTAAGACTCCCTACGTGATCGCCATCGCGATCGCCGCGGTTTTCGTGCTCGCTTTGCTCGGCGGCGTCTTCCTCGGCATCGCCCTCAAAAACGATGGGGCCGTGCCCGATTCGCCCTTCGAAAGCAGCGAATTCGTCGCGAAGATCTTCCCCAACGGCTTATGGGATTTCGTGATCCAATTGCTCGCCTTCGTCGTCCTCATCCTCTTCGTCTTCTTCGTGGGCTACAAGCCCGTGAAGAAAGCGATGAAGACCCGCGGGGACGCGATCGAGAACGATTTGCTCGAAGCCAGGAAGCAACGCACCCTCGCCGAAGCGGCTGCCTCGAAGAAAGAAGAGACCATCCTCGAAGGCAAGAAAGAAGCCGCCCGCATCGTCGAAGACGCCAAGCAAGAAGCCGCGACCCGCGGCAAGGCCATCGTCGAGGAAGCCAAGGAACAAGCCGCCTTGGCCAGGAAGAAAGCCGACGAGGATATCCTCTCCGCGAAGGAGAAATCCAAACAGGAGACCAAGAAGGAAATCGTCGAAGTCGCCTTGGCCGCCTCAAGCAAGATCTTGGGCCGCGAAGTGAGCGAAGAAGACAACAAGCGCCTTCTGAACGACTTCATCGATGATCTTGGGAAGGAGCGGAAGTGACATGGAAGAATATTGCCAAGCCTATGCTTCCGCTCTTTATTCCCTGCTAGAAGAAAAAGAAAGGCCGTCCTATCAGAACGCTCTTTCTTCCATCGGCAAGGATTTCGCGGAGAACCCCTCGTTCCTCCGCCTTCTTTCCTCTTACCAAATAGGCTACGAGGAGAAGGAGAAGATGCTCAAACGCATCTACGGGCCCCTTGGATTGCCGCGCCTTCTGCCGTTTTTGTGCCTGCTCGTCAAAAAGCATCGCATCGCAAGCTTCGACGATATCGAATCCTGCTTCGCCTCGCTTTGCGACGAAGCCTCTTCCACGACGCGCGGCATCGTCTATAGCGTCTCCCCCCTCTCAAGGGAGGAGCTGACTTCGATAGAGGCCTCCTTGGGGAAGAAGACCTCCGCCGAAGTCAAACTCCGCAACGTCGTCGATCCCTCTTTGCTAGGAGGGGTCAAGGTTTCCCTGGGCGACAAAGTCTATGACGGCAGCCTCAAAGGGAAACTCGATAACTTAGCCAAGCAACTTAAGGGAGGATCGCTATGAAAATCGATTCCAGCGAAATCGCCTCTTTGATCAAAGAGCAGATCAAGGGCTTCGAAGAGAAACTTCAGACCGATGATGTGGGAACCGTCATCTCCGTGGGCGACGGCATCGCGATCTGCTACGGGCTTGACAAAGCGATGCTCGGCGAGCTGCTCGTCTTCCCCCATGGCGTCTATGGCATGGTCATGAACCTCGACGGAGAAGACGTGGGGGCCGTATTGCTCGGCTCCGACCGTGAGATCGAAGAGGGCGACACCGTCAAGCGCACCCACAAAGTCGTCGAAGTTCCCGTCGGGGACGCGCTTTCCGGCCGCGTGGTGAACGCCCTCGGCCAGCCCCTTGACGAGAAAGGGGAGATCGCCTGTTCCTCCACCCGCCCCATCGAGCGCATCGCCCCGGGCGTCATGACGAGGAAATCCGTCGATACCCCGCTTGAGACCGGCATCAAGGCCATCGACGCCATGATCCCGATCGGGCGCGGCCAGCGCGAACTCATCATCGGCGACCGCCAGACCGGAAAGACCGCGATCGCTTTGGATACCATCATCAACCAGAAAGGCAAGGGCGTTCGCTGCGTCTACGTCGCCATCGGCCAGAAGAACTCCTCGGTCGCCTCCCTAGTAGAGAAACTGAGCGACCTTGGATGCCTTGAATACACGACCGTTGTGAGCGCCTCCGCAAGCGAGTCCGCTCCGCTTCAGTACATCGCCCCCTTCGCCGGCATGGCCATGGCGGAGGAATGGATGGAGAAGGGCGAAGACGTCCTCATCGTCTTCGATGACCTTTCCAAGCACGCCGTCGCCTACCGCACCCTGTCTCTGCTTTTGAAACGCTCCCCGGGCCGCGAAGCCTATCCGGGGGACATCTTCTATCTCCATTCGCGCCTTCTTGAGCGCGCCTGCCGCCTTTCCAAGGATTTCGGCGGGGGTTCCATCACGGCCTTGCCGATCGTTGAGACCCAAGCCGGCGACATCTCCGCCTACATCCCGACCAACATCATTTCCATCACCGACGGCCAGATCTTCCTGATGGTGGATCTCTTCAACGCGGGCCAGCGCCCGGCCATCGATTCGGGCCTCTCCGTCTCCCGCGTTGGGAGCTCGGCCCAATTCAAAGCCATGAAGCAGGTTGCCAAGTCCCTCAAGATCGAGCTTGCGAACTACCGCGAGATGCAGTCCTTCGCCCAATTCGGAAGCGATTTGGACGCTTCGACGAAGAAAATCCTCTCCCACGGGGCCGTCCTCATGGAGACCTTGAAGCAAAAGCAATACAGCCCCTATCCCCTTTGGAAGCAGGTCGTGGAGCTCTTCGCGGTCAAAAACCGCTATTTGGATTCTCTCCCCGTCGATGAGGTCTCCCCTTTCTTGAAAGACATGGATGAATTCCTTCTCTCAAGAAAGAGAAACCTGATCGACGACATCATGGACAAAAAACAAATCGCCCCCGAGACGGAGAAGGCCTTGCTTTCCTCCATCGAGGAGTTCATCGCCCTGAGGAAGTGAGCCGATGGCCTTAGGTCTTAACAAAACCAAAAGAAGGATCGCCTCGATCCGCTCAACCCAGAAGATCACCAAAGCCATGGAAATGGTGGCCACGGTGAAACTGAAGCGTTTTAAAGACGCCCACTTCGCGCAGGAGGAATATCTGAATTCATTGCGCCTAGCCATGGGGTCGCTCTTCGCTGCGGAAGGACAAGAGGAATCCATCTACGGAAAACCCAATGGGCAAGCGGAAGGGGACCTCGTCGTCTTCATCACCAGCGACCTCGGCCTTTGCGCCGCCTATAACTCCAATCTGTTTCGCTTCCTCGATGAGAAAATTGACAAGGAAAAAGACGTCATTCTCCCCGTCGGCGAGAAAGGTCTCAGCCACCTTCTCCATGAAGGGGGCTATTCGCTTCTGGAAAAAGAAGACATCCCCCTCCGCCTGTCCTCCACCCACAAAGAAGTCCAAGAATCCGGGGAGAAACTCAAAAAGCTCTTTGAGGAAGGCCGCTTCCGCTCCATCCGGATCCTTTATACCCGGTACGTGAATTCCCTCCGTTTCGAGCCGAGCGAAAGCGTATTGCTCCCCATCGGGCTCGATTATCCGAAATCCCCCGAGGAGGATTATTGCCCGCCTTTGTTCGAGCCTAGCCCCAAGGAGTTGATTCCCCTCTTGATGGGGCAATACCTATCCGGGGTCCTAGGGGGGCTGCTCGATGAATCCCAGCTCTCCGAGCAGGCGAGCCGCCGCAATGCGATGGATTCCGCCAACGACAACGCCGAGGAGCTGCTCAAACAGCTCTCCGTCGAATACAACAAAGCCCGTCAGGCCTCGATCACCCAGGAAATCACCGAGGTGGTCGCCGGGGCCGGAAACGCCAAATGAAAAAAGGAGGCAAACCCATGAACGAAGAAAGAAAAGAGAGAATCGGCAAAGTCGTCCAGGCCCAAGGCCCGGTCATCGATGTCGCTTTCCCCGACCAATGTTTGCCGAAGATCCTGACCGCCCTCAAAGTGAGGATGGGAGAAGGAAAAGAGCTCACCGTCGAAGTCATGCAGCACATCGGCGATGACGTTGTGCGCACCGTCGCAATGGGCGCCACCGATGGGGTGAGCAGGGGCATGGAGGTTCTGAACACCGAGGAGCCCATCTCCGTCCCGGTGGGGGAGAAAACCTTGGGGCGCATGTTCAACGTTCTCGGCGAGCCGATCGACGGGCTTGGCGACGACTTTGCGGATTGCAAACGGATGCCCATCCATCGCTCCGCGCCGAGTTTCGCCGAACAAAGCGTCTCCCATGAGATTCTAGAGACCGGCATTAAGGTCATCGATTTGCTTTGCCCTTACGTAAAAGGCGGCAAAATCGGCCTATTCGGCGGCGCGGGCGTCGGCAAAACCGTCCTCATTCAAGAACTCATCTTCAACATTGCCAAAGAGCATAACGGCACCTCCGTCTTCGCTGGGGTCGGTGAACGCTCCCGCGAGGGCAACGACCTGTATTACGAGATGAAGGAATCCGGCGTCTTGAAGAACACCGCCCTTTGCTTCGGTCAGATGAACGAACCCCCCGGAGCCCGTATGCGGGTCGCTTTGAGCGCCCTAACCATGGCGGAGCATTTCCGCGATCAAGAGCATCAAGACGTCCTTCTATTCATCGACAACATTTTCCGCTTCACCCAAGCCGGAAGCGAAGTCTCCGCCCTTTTGGGCCGCATGCCCTCCGCGGTCGGCTATCAGCCGACTCTGGCCACCGAGATGGGCCAGTTGCAGGAGAGGATCACCTCCACCAAAGACGGATCCATCACCTCCGTCCAGGCCGTCTACGTGCCGGCGGACGACTTCACCGACCCCGCTCCGGCAACGACTTTCTCTCACCTCGACGCCAGGACCCTTCTTGACCGCAACACGGCCGCCTTGGGCATTTTCCCGGCCGTCGACCCCTTGGAATCCACCTCGAACATGCTCGATCCAAACTTCATCGGGGAGGAGCATTACGAAGTGGCCCGCGGCGTTCAGAGGCTGCTTCAACGCTACAAAGAGCTTCAGGACATCATCGCGATCCTCGGCATCGACGAGTTGAGCGACGAAGACAAGGAAATCGTCGCCCGGGCCAGAAGAGTCCGCAACTTCCTCTCCCAGCCCCTCCACGTCGCCGCCGCCTTCAACGGCGTCCCCGGCATCTACGTGCCCTTGAAGGAGACCGTCCGCAGCTTCAAGGAATTGCTCTCGGGCAAATACGATAAGCTTCCCGAATCGGCCTTCCTCTACTGCGGAACCATCGAAGACGCCATCAAAAAGGCCGAGGAGATGAAATGAGACTCCGCCTCCTTTCCCCCAAAGGGATTTTGTTCGAGGGGGAAGTCTCCTCATGCGTGGTCCCCGGCGAGAAGGGGCCTACCTATTTTTCAACCGACACCACGAGAATGCTCGTTGGGCTATTGCCATCCGGAGTGCTAAACTATGCCTCGGCCAAGGGCGGCGCTTGTTTCGCTTGCTTCGGGGGATTCGCAAGGAAAGACGGCGATACCCTCACTGTGGCGAGTCCTTTGATGGAGGAAGGGTCCTCCATCGATGCAGCTAGGGCCGAAGAAAGCAAACGGCGCGCCGAAAAACGCCTCGCCGAGAAGAAAGAAGGACTCGATGAAGCGCGCGCCAGGGCCAGTCTAGCGAGGGCGTTGACCCGTTTGGAAGTCAAATCCCGCTCAGGAGGCAGCCAAGCATGAATTTCGTCTTCATTTCCCCCAATTTCCCGATCCGCTACTATTTGTTCGTCGAAGCGCTCCGCCGGAAAGGCGTGAACGTTTTAGGAATCGGCGATTCGGTGAACAAGGACCTTGAGCCAAGGCTCGTCGCCTCTTTGACGGAATATTACTTCGTCAAGGACCTCAGCGACGAGAAGGCCATGGAAGAGGCCGTCGCCTATTACCAAAGGAAATACGGCAAGATCGATTACATCGAATCCAACAATGAGTGGTGGCTTACCCTCGATGCCCATCTCCGGCAGAAATTCAACGTGACCTCCGGCTTCTTTCCGGATCAGATGGAGCACATCAAGGCCAAGTCCGCGATGAAGGAGTATTTTCGGCAAGGCGGGGCCAAGACGATGCGTTACATCCTCGTGGATGGTCCTAGCGATAAGCAGAAGGCTCTATCCTTCATCAAGCAAGTCGGTTACCCCGTCTTCGTGAAACCGAATGTCGGAGTGGGGGCCTCGGATTCCTATTCCCTTAAAAACGAAAAGGACGTGGATGCTTTTTTCTCTAAGCCCCTTCCGGAAACCTACATCATGGAGGAATTCATCGACGGAAGGATCGTGAGTTTCGATGGCGTTTGCAATAGCCGCGGAGAAGTCGTCTTCGCCACCAGCGATCACTTTCCCGTCCCCGTCGCCGACGTCGTGAACGACCAAATCGACGACTATTATTGGACCAATCCCTTCTCCTTGCCGATGGATGACATCGACGCCCAAAGCTTCCTTGAGACCGGGAAGAAGGTCGTCAAGGCTTTTGGGATCAGCAAAAGGGTGTTCCACATCGAATTCTTTGTCCTGAATCAGGATAAGCCCGGCTTCGCCAAAAAAGGTGAGTTCGTGGCCCTTGAATGCAATATGCGCCCCGCGGGAGGATACACCCCAGACCTCATCGATTTTGCCGAATCGGCCTCGATTTACGACATTTATGCGGATGTGATCTGCTTCGATGAAAACCGGGAGGACATGACGAAGGAGAAATATTATTCCTTCACCTCCGCTCGCAGGGATTGCTATTCCTACCTCCATTCCGAGCAGGAGATCTTCGATAAATACCGTTACCAGCTCACCATGCATGGGCGTTACCCAAGCCATATGGCGGACGCCATGGGGGATAGCTACTATTACGCCAGATTCAAAACCAAAGAAGAAGGGCTGGAATTCGTCTCCTTCGTTCGGGCCAAGACAAAGTAAGGCAAGAGGGAGGGTATCCTCCCTTTTTCTTTGGGTTGTCGCTGGATTTTATCGTCTTTAACAGCTCAAGAGA
>SFUB01000044.1 GCA_004561785.1 bacterium
TACATCATGGACCCTGAGGAGGTCGACGCCGAGGACATGAAGCGCGCACGCGTGTGGTACGTCGGGAGTTCCCAAGAACTATTGAATTACTACACGAAGCAAAACGCCGGAGGGTTCGCAAGAAACCCCGTATACGACCGCAACGAGGCGAATTACTTTTGGGGGATATCCCCAACCGAGGGCCACATCAAGCGCGTCCATTCGGGGGTTCCGAGGGCCATAGTGGACACGCTGTGCAACGCCGTTGGGATTCCGGATGTCTCGGCGTCGGACGCGTCGGGGAAATACGACCTTTCGGAACTCATCCTCAGGACGGGGTTCAAGAAAATCTACATGCAACAGCAACTGCCTTTGACGATGGCAATCGGCTGGGGAGCGTGGAAAATCGTGGTTGACCCGGACAAGAAACTGAGCGATTGGCCGATTTTGCAGTTCTATGAGGCGAAAGACGTCGAGTTCGTGGTCAAAAGCGGAATCACTATAGGGGTCATCTTCAAGAATTATTACAAATACGGGAGGAACGACTACCTGCTCCTTGAGACCAGGAGAATCAACGAGAAAGGGAATTCGGCCATCGAGTACGAGTTGTTCCGGCTCGACAAAAACGACGAGGTGCATGAGGTGCCGATGGAAACGATTCCGGCGCTGGCGGGTCTTCGGGACGTCGAGATTCCAGGGTACAAGCACATCCTGGCCGTGCCATGCCGGTTCTTCTTCGACCCCAACAACCCGAATTACGGAAGGTCAATTTACTACGGGAAGTACGACTTGTTCGACGACTTGGACCAGTCTCTTTCCCAGCGGTCGCAAACATGCCGTGTCTCCACCCCGGTAGAGTATTACGCGAAGGACGTCCTTGAGCGCAACGCGGACGGAAGCCCCAACACGCAAAAGGTGTACAACCGCCAGTACGTGATGAAGGACGGCATCCCCGACGGGGACGGGAAGGTCGACAATTCCATCCAAACCACCCAGCCGGTCCTGAACTTCGACCAGTACTCTCAGGAGCAAAAGGCAATCCTCGACTTCATACTGACGGGCATTTTGTCTCCTGCGACCATGGGCATCGACGTGGCCAAGAAGGACAATGCCGACGCGCAAAGGGAGAAAGAGAAGGTCACAATAATGACCCGGAATACAATCATCGAGTCCGAGACCCAAATCGTAAAGGAGCTGTTTAGGCTCCTCATGGCCATGAAAGACTACATGGACGGGAAGGGAATCCCGCTCCAGGATTACGACGTGAGCGTGAAGTTCTGCGAATTCGCGAACCCGTCGTTCGAAGGGCTGTCGCAAACCCTCTTGCCCATGTGGCAGGCTGGCGCGATTTCGGACGAGATGTTCGTGAACAAACTGTACGGCGACTCGCTTAGCAAGGAAGAGAAAGAAAAGGAAATCGCCGCCCTGAAGGAAAGCAAGGAGCGCGACAACCTCATGAACGGAGACTTTGAGAATGCTGAAAACGGACCTTCAATCGGTTTGGCGCCGCAAGGACGAGACGATTTCGCTCCTGAGGAAGGCGAGCGATAACTACATCTCTCAGGTATACGCCGGGATTTCGAAGGGGAAAACCGCGAAGGAGATATGCGCCGACGTGCGCAAGTGCACGCTCAGGAACATGGCCCTCGGATATCCGTACGACAAAAAAGCCGAGCAATATGCCATGAGGCTGGCCGTCAAGGCCAAGAAAAAACAGCCTCAGTCGGCTTCGGGAGCGTTGGCGCTGAGCCTATTCGCCATCGATTTCCTCCAAAAGGAGGAGGCGTTCGAGGGGACGATGTCGCTCTCGTTCGACTACGCCAGGAAGATGGAGTCGGAAGACAAAGTCGCCATCATCGAGGCGTCGTTCCAGGACGAGGAAAGAAAATCCGCCGAGCGCGCGAAATCCGCGATGAAGCGGTCACTTCCTGAGCCTTGGCAACAGGCCAAGATATTCTATTTGGCGAGCAAGCACGGAGACTGCGCCGAGGACCACAAGGATTACCAGGGGAAACTCTATTACAACCGGTTTTGGCGCAGGTGCGTCAAAAGCAAAAAGGGGCGCAAGGCCGTAGAGGCGTTCATCCAAAGGAAGAGAATGCGCTCCGTGCAATGGGTAATCGGCAGGCCGGCGTGGTTCATCACGCGACCGAATTGCCGGCATTACTTCGAGGAAATCTCGGCCGGAGAGGCGATGGACATACCGGCAAACGAACTGCTCATCGACCGTGAGATGGACGCGGCCGAAGGAAGAAGGGACTCATCGCAAACGATACGGCACAGCATCAACGAAGGCTGGTACACGGAGCAAAACGTGAGGAACATCATCAAAAAATACAAAGAGAGGCTCGCGTACCATCAGGCGCTTTACGAAAAAGCCAAGAACGAGAGGCTGAAGGGCTACATCGACAAAGACCGGAGGCTCATTCAAAAATGGTCCTCGTACTTGCGAAGCAAATTCTAGCGCGCTAATATGGGGCCACTAAGAAACGAGGTAACACTTTCATGGCGGAAGACGAAAAAATGGCAGGCAACGTCGTCCCGGAGACTGCCGCCGGGGAACAAACGGCTTCGAATCAGGAAGGCGAGGGCAATGGGAACGACCCAGCCGGCGAGGGTGAGAAGCAAGACTTCCAACAGCAGGAAACTTCGCGGAGTTACACGCAGGAGCAGGTGAACGAGATAGTGCGCGGGAGGCTCGAAAGGGCCAGCAAAGCGTTCTATGACCGCTATGGCGTGTCCGGGGAGAAAGAGCTGGATGAACTGGTCGGGATGGCTCAGGCGTATCAGACGATGAAGTCGCGGTACGACGCGATGCAGGCCGACAACAAGAGCTTGAAAGAGCAAATCATGTTCCACGCGAACGGGGTCTTGCCCGAAAGGGAAGACGACGTGCGCACCTACTTCAAGGGAAAAGGCTTGGAGATGTCGGACGAAGCGCTGAAGCAGGTCCTAATCTCACATCCTGAATGGCTTGCGCAGGCCAGCAAGCCGGCACCGACCACGACTATCGTGCCGTTGGGAGGGCAGGCGGAGGATGAAGAGAAGCCGGACCCGGAGGCGGAGGCCGCCAAGATGTTCGGCCTAAGCCACTTCGTCAATTGAAAGGAAACACCGAAACGATGGAAGAAGAAAAACAGCAACCCATCCAAAGCCAAGCCCCAGCGATGGACGTCGAAAAAATCGTCCAGGGATTGCGCGAGCAAGGCTTGAAGGATGAGCAAATCGCCGCCGCCCTCGACCAAATGGTCAAGGAAGGCAAAATGGCGCAGGAAGACGCCGAAAAAGCCAAAATGCTTCTTAAGAAAGGGCAAGAAGAAAACCCCGAAAACGAAGAGAAGGAAGCAGAAAGGCTGTTCGGAATGAAATTCATTTAATCTCGAAAGGAAATCAGCAAAACAATGGCTAACGTTTTTTCTAGAATTGAGAAATACATGACCAAAGCGGTTGACACCGTTTTGGCCACCGAATCCAAAACCGCAATCTTGGAGAACGGCTCCAAGTACATCGACGTCAATTTCGACGAAGCCGGATACGTCAAACTCGCCGAGATTCTCATGGACGGCTTGTCCGATTACTACCGGGCCAATTCGTCCAGCGACGACAACGTCGCCTACACCAACAGGAACGCCGGGGGGAAGCGGGACGGCTACCACGTCGGGAACACCTCCCTCAAATGGAGAATCTACCCCCTCACCCAAGACCGCGGGAAGCAGTTCCAAATCGACGAAATGGACAATGAGGAGACCGCCGGCTTGCTCATCGCGAACCTGCTCACCGAATTCCTCAGGACCCACGTCGTCCCCGAAATCGACGCCTACCGCTTCTCCACCATCGCGGCCCACGCCTACACCTCTTTGGGCAACTTGGTGACCGAGACCCCGGTCACCACCAAAGGCGACGCGAACGAAATCACCCACCTGTGGAACAAAGCCTTCGAATGGCAAACCGAGCACGGCGTGTCCGAGGAAGAGCAGGTCATCTTCGTCTCCCCGGCCGTGTGGACCATTTGCGCGAACACGCAGGAAATCTACAAGACCTTCACCGACAAGACCATCACCACCGAGCGGAACGTCGACTTCACCTTCAAGGCCTACATGGGCCGCCCAATCATCGTGGTCCCCAGCGACAGGTTCTTCGATAAAATCGTCATCGACCACGACAACGGCTTCAAGCCCGCGGAAGGCTCCAAGGTCATCAACTACATCGTTTGCTCGAAGAAGTGCATCGTGCCCATCGTGAAACTCAATAAGAGCAAAATCTTCGGCCCTGACATGAACCAGGACTTCGATGGGTATAAAATCAACTTCCGCCTATACCACGACGTCGTCATCCCGAAGAACAAAATCGTCGGATGCTACGTTTCCTTGAGCACCAACGCGGCAAGCACCAAGACCTCCTTGCTCTCCGTCGCTCTCTCCAAGGGCGCGGCCGCCGACAATTACGTCCTTGACGGCGCTTACACCAACCCGGCCGGAATGCTCGGCGAGGTCATCTACAGCAAAACCGCGATTACCCTCGGCTCCACCCCCGTCTCTCCCAAGAAAGCGGTCGAAGGCGAGACCTTCGCGGTTGAGGCTTCCGCCACCACGCAGTACTTCGGGCTCATCGATGGCTCCGGCAAAGTCATCGCAATCAGCGGCTCCGTCGCATTGCCCAGGTAAAACACCAATCCGCCACGTTGCCCCCGCCTTTCGACGGGGGCTTTTATATGCCTGAAAAGGGAATTATAATGGCCGCATGGAACTCAATACCCGAAACATCACTTTGGACGACTTCCTCGACTGGAGCGGAATCGACCTGCGCGCTCAACTGAAAGGGGACGACAACCCAAGCAATTCGGCGCAGGCCTTCTTGGACAGGACGATGTATAGGCTCGAGTCGTACATCAACGCGACGTTCTACAGGAACGTGGACCGGGAGTATCCGACGTTCACGGATTACCAAAAGGAGCACTACAAGCACGCGTTGCTTGAGCAATGCCTATACGTGTTCAAGAACGGGGACATCTCAGCGGATTCCGGATATGACCCGGAGCACGGGGAAGTGGCTTCGAATTCGACGCTTGCGCAGAAAAACATAGCGCCGAACGCCAAAACCGAACTCATCCTATGCGGGCTTTGGTGCAGGAAGATAAAACCGCGCAGGGGGCGGTTTTGGGACGAATACCTATGGTGAACATCTATGCTTCGAGGCGAGGCGCCTACGAGAAATGCGCGTGGCTCAAGAGGGACGAGTCGAAAAACCGGGACCCCGAATGGGCCAAGAAGCCGACGGGGGTGTTCTATGCGACTGAAGAGAACCCTGAGTACGGAAGCGACTCGAATGTGCTGGGCACGTTCTCGGCCGACACGTCAACCATCACCCTCAGGACGTCGGACGACGTGGAGGGGATTACGACGGACGATTTGGTGAGGTACGACGACAGGGACTGGGTCGTAACCGGGTTGTCCCTCAAGAAGGTGAAGCAACGGAGCGAATTCTGCCGGAAGTCCCAATACGTGACCTATATGACGCTTCGGGGGCTTTGACGATGAAGGTCACGGACGAGATGGTCGAAAGGCTGGCGTCCATGATTCGGGACGCGGTGCGCGACGACTTCGAGACGATACACCTGACGGGAAGGCTTAGGGACACCGTGACGGTCGAAAGGTCGCATGATGGAGAGGTCGTCGTGAACATCCCGGCCGAGGCTTACGACTTGGGGAAGGCTCTTAGCACGGGCGTAATCGTCCCTAGGCCGGACTTGGGGTCGTACGCGGAACTCGTCAACGAGACAGGCGGGTTGTCCGGAACGCATAAAGGCTACGTGGAAAGGGCAATCGAAAGGGCCATAATCTCGTGGCTCAAATATTACGAAGTCAAAGCGGAGGTGCTGGAAGATGGATAGCGTGAAACTCAATTACGACGAGATGGCCGAGAGGATTGAGGCGAAGTTGCTGACCGTAGCCGGAAACACCCCCATCGTCGTCGAGCAGGAACGGCAGTTCCTCAACCAAAAACTGAGCCCGGACACGGTTTATTTCGTCATCTCATTCTCAAGTTCGGCGACGACGTTCGGGCAATCCGTGGTAGAGGCTAGGCTAACGGCGCTTTCGGAGAAGAACACCTTCCAGGACGCGCGGGAGATGCTGGCGCTTTTGGCGAGCAAGTACACGCTGAAGCAAGACGGGGATTATCTTTTCACCATCTCGACCCCAAGGGTGCTGGATGCGTTCACGGAATTCGGGAACGGATTCCGGGCCAGTTTGGAGTCCTCCATCACAGTGGTCGTGAATTCGAGCGACTTCGAAAGCGTGACTCATTTGTATTACAAGAACAGGGCCGGCGTGGAGAGCGAGGTCCCGCTTCTTTCGTTCCGGGAGAATTATTCGAACTCCCTGAGGCCTCAGCCTCTTCCGGGGCAGGGAGGGTTCGCGAAGAGCGTCTCGGGGTTCGCCACCTATTCCTTTTCCGTTTCTACGTATTACAAGCACGGGGGGCTGTGCTCGGATTTGGATGAGCTTCGATATGGTCTCGACAAGGAAAACGCCGACTTCTCATTCACGCTTCAGATGAGGAACGCCGGGAAGGTGTTCGTCGACAAAAAATTCAAGTGCGCGAACGTCAGCGTGAGCCAAGACGCGGGGGACGCCGCATACATCGCGGCCACGTTTACTCTATGAGGGAAGTACGCGCGATAACGATCACTATCAAAGGCGAGTCCGCCGACGGCTCCAAGAAGAACCCGGACGCGCCGAAGCCCGAAGAGGAGAACGCAAAGGCCAAAGAGACGACGAAATCATCGGCCCAAAACCTTTCATCGTGGCTTGTGCACAGGACGCTCAGCGAGGCTGAAAGCCAACTCAAAATAGCCGCCGAGTATGAGTTCAGCAAGTATTACACGACGCATGACGATTACATCGGCCAGAGGAACTTCGAAATCGCGAAAGCGTGCGTGGACATCGCCGTGAACGTCGGAACATCCATCGTATCAGGCGCGATGGTCGGCGCATCGGCCGGACCGGTGGGAGCCGCAATCGGAGCCGCGGCCGGCGCGGCGTTCTCCGGGGTGAATCTGGCTTTGCAATACAATAGGGCAATGGAGCGCCAGCAACTAACGGTGAACCAGTTGAACGCACAACTTCAGTACACGAGGCAAAGAAGCGGGTACAGCCTGACGAGCGGAAGCGTGGGGGAAGACAAATGAATAGGAAGATTTACCTGTATTGGGGAAACGACGAGAAATACGAAGTGGGGCCGGACGCTGTAATCTCCGAGGAATTCTCCGAAACGCTGGACAGCGCTTCGGCGCTTTTGCCTTCCGTGCCGTCGAGCAGGGGGATAGTGTTCGGCGGGAAGCCATACGACGAGGTTTACCTTTCGGTCGAACTGGACGACGGAACCGAGGAATACGGGGATTGGTTCCTGATTGACTCAATCGACTCCGTTCAGGTTTCCTACACGGGCGAGGAGAACTATTACGACGTGACGCTCGAACTCATGAGCGAAACGAAGTACTTGGAGAAGAAGCAACTGCCTAACGTCAGCGTCACGCATTCCCTCTCAAAAGGCCAAAAGACGCTCTATGAGGCGATTTCCTATTATCTTGAAACATATTCCCAAGAGTACACGGGAAAAGCCTCTAGAGAGGCTCTAATAAGCCTAGACGGCAACGCCGATTGGACCATGTTCAGGGAAGCGAAATGCGCCGATGTGATGATGAGCAAGCCTACGCTCAGGCAATGCCTCACCACGCTGATGTCTCAGGTTGGGTGCATTCCGGTGGTGAAGCACAGGAAACTCTCATATCTTAACTTGGGGGCGAAGAGAAGCGCCTTCCCGAACCTGAGCGAGGTGAGCGTGAGGAGGAGCGCATCCAGCGACTCGTGGGTGAATTCGCTCGTCTCCGAATCGTCCCAGTGTGTGGACAAGGGCTCGGAGTGCATCGTCGAGTCCCTTTGCTTCAGGGACAGGGAAAACTTGCTGCTTCAGCAAAAGAGCAACCTGAAATTGGAAACGCGCTTCCCGATTTACAAAGTAACAAAACTCGCGATGAACGGATACGTGACGGGCAACAAGCGAGCGGAAGCCAACGGATGGGTTGGGCACCATCCAACAAGCGCCCTAAGCGCCGACGACGGCGGAGTGACATTCGAGATCACGAAGGATTCCGAAGGCACTT
This sequence comes from bacterium, assembly GCA_004561785.1. Classification (GTDB taxonomy): domain Bacteria; phylum Bacillota_I; class Bacilli_A; order RFN20; family CAG-826; genus Alloenteromonas. The sequence goes on from SFUB01000044.1 coordinate 8,144, forward strand.
CGCACCTGTTGATAAAGCCATTCGCAGGAAGTTTGAACACAACTTCCAAGGTGGAAGGAAAATTCACGTTCAAGGCTTCTTTGGTGCGCCCGAAAGCGGACGGCAACGGGCTTTTGACCCGCTTTGAGCAGGACGGGCTTTCCTTGAACCTATCTTGGGAGGCGACCGGAGAAAGCCAAATCTCGGCGAACACCATCAACGTGAAACTTTTCGAGGCTAACCAATATTCACCGGATGGGAAGGATTTCGTCATCGTGTCGGGGTCGTTCACGGGCAAGGCCGGAAGCGTGAGCAGTTCCATGATTAGCCACTTGGAGGAATATTCTGACGAGCCCATCATCTCAACGGACGGATACTTAGGAGACGCTTCGTTCATGGAAAGGCTGGGCGTTTCCCCTACATATTCGTATAGGACGAAGGAATCCGCCGGTGCTTCCTTCTTTTCCTCTTTGGACATCACCCCGCTGTGCGTTGAGGCGAGCAAGCGCGCGCAATTGGACGCCGATTTCCTTTCGATGCCGGCTTGGGGCTCAATCGAGGAGATGAGCAAATACGTCTATGCCACGGTAGGGTACTCCATCGGGGGGAACGAAATAAGCGGATTCTCCAGCACCTACACCCAAAGCATGGGTTGGTGGGACGAGACTAAGACGTACATCGAGAACATCATGAATTCCGTTAGTTTCGGATACTCACCCCTTCAGGAATACTACGACGGCGCTTTCGATGGGTGCGACCCGAAGCGCATTTTCGCGAAGGCGAGGATAATCAACCCGTTCTTCAACAACCAAAGCAACAACTTCTCCGTGCTGTTCTTCGACGTGGAGTACGTGCCCCTCATTCAGGCGAAGGCCGCATACGAAAAAGAGGACGCGCCTCTTGCTTTGGAGCAACTCGACACCGCGGAAAGCGGGGTCTCGGACATGGACAGCGTGAGCGCCCTGGAAGAGCAAAAATCCGATAGGCTCGGGAATCCCGTTTGGTCCATGCACATCAGGACGCAAACGCTTCAGGGGCTCCCGCCTTTGAACTCGGCTTGGGGTGACAGGGTCGCGTTCAAGAGGACGCTGAAACTCGGGGCGAACGCGATTGACGCCGAGTACACCTTCAGCAAGGATTACGTTTTGAGGAACTATTTCACCTCAATCACTACCAAGTACCGCGCCTATGAGTACGTAGACTATTCCCAGTCAATCGAGAGGAGGGAACTCGTGAAGGCGTACATACGGCTGTGCCCGAACGACGAAGGGAACGAGAAGAACGCCTTCCCGGCCTCGCAAACCTTCGCGCTAGCGCAAAATGCTAGGGGGTTCATAAATTCCCTAGAAGGAAGGCAAAACGCCTCAGGCAGGCTCACCGGAGCCGGATACGACTTAGGCGCATACGACGTGGAAAATGAACTTTCGGCGGTTTGCACGGGCTCAAGATGCGTGCTCACGGTCAAGGAATACGACAACGTTTCCGACGGCCCATACGTGGACGGAACCTATTTGCAATCCGATGGGCACTATTATTCCGACCCGCTCGGCGGGATTCCGCAAAGGTGGTACGAAAGCCGTGGGACGGAAATACCGAGAATCATCTTCCACACAACCGGGAAGGGGCTTCGCCCTAAGGCGTTGGGAGCAAACGCGGACGCATACGTATCCGAGCACGTGAGGGCGGTGCAAAAGTACCCAAGGTACTACCATAAACTCAATTTCGTCACGAACGACGACTACGACGGATATTTCTTCGTCAAACTCCCGTTCGAGGAGAAGGACGCGTCCGAACTCTTGTCGGTTTCCCTGCAAGTTGAGGCGTGCTGGTGCGCGGAAAAAGGAAGCGCGTTCAACGACAAATCATCCGCGAAGTTCTCGAAGTGGCTCTATAGGATGTCCTCACAGTTCGGCGGGTACCCGAGCAAAAACGCTCACTTGGGGTTCAGGGCCACCGCGTCCGGGCAGTTCTGGAATCAGGGAAAAAAGGACTCCTCGGGATTCTCCCCAATCGATTCTTTCCTCACGTGGGGTGCGTTCGAGGACAAGATGCGATATGAGGTGAACGCGCAGGCGTTGGCGCAAAACGCCGAATCCGACATCGAGGTCGCGGTCATCGACGGGGGAGACGCGTATCCACTCGCTTGGTTCCGGAAAGGGGCCCTGAAGGCATCGCTGTTCATGACGTGCGTGCCGGGGAAGAGCGACAAAACGCTGGCGAACAGCGCTGAGAAGTCGGTGCTTTACGAAACGTACTGAGGAGTAATAAAATGAGCCTATGAAAGTTCAAGGGGAAATCGACATCGACGTGTCGGGCGGGACCCAAGTCGGAATGCTCGCCCAATGGGACGGAAAGGTTTGGAAGGCGACGACCAAGCGCTCCGCCCTTTCGGACGTTTACGCCTCTCTAGACGAGAAGGAGGCCGAAATAGCCTCTTTGAGGGAGGCTGTGGAGACTTTGACCTCTCACATCAATACTCTCGCTAAAGCGATTGGAGGAAAAAAAGATGATTAAGTTTTTGGTTTTGGCTTTGGCTCCGGCGATGCTGGTCGGCGCCGACACGATTGAGGCTCCGGCGGAAAGCGCCGGGGAGGAAATATCCGAGTCGCAGGCCGTCTCTTCGGAAATCGCCGGGTCGCAGGACGTCTCTTCG